>JALYWQ010000129.1 GCA_030852625.1 Actinomycetota bacterium | reverse complement strand
GCGTCCGCGCCGCCGACCTCAAGGGCTACAGCTACAGCCGCGAGGACGTCGACGCCCGCAGCCTGGCCAACCAGTACGCCGGCATCCTCGGCAACATCTTCACCCACGAGATGAAGCCGATGGAGGTGGAGATCCTCGTGGCCGAGGTGGGCACCGAACCGACCGACGACCAGGTGTTCCACATCCTCTACGACGGCTCCGTGGTCGACGAGGACCGCTACAGCGTCATCGGCGGCGACGCCGAGACCATCGGCGCCCGGCTGGAGGAGAGCTTCAAGCCGGGGCTCGACCTGCAGGCCGCGCTCCGTGCCGCCGTCGGCGCGCTGGCGGGGCCCGAGCGAACCCTCAGCGCGCCCGAGCTGGAGGTGGCCGTGCTCGCCCGGGGCAACGGTCGCCGCGCCTTCCGCCGAATCGAGGACGACGAGCTGACCTCGCTCCTCTAACGTCGGCCCCAGGCCGGACGGTGGAGGGCAGGGTGGGGTTGCTGCGGTTCGCAGGCGTCTCGAAGCGCTACTCGGGCGGCGCCCGAGAGGTGGTGGCGCTCGACGATGTCCACCTGACGATCGGGGAGGGCGAGTTCGTCGCCCTCGTCGGCAAGAGCGGGTCGGGGAAGTCGACCCTCCTGCACCTGGCCGGGGGGCTGGACGTGGCCGACAGCGGCACCGTCACCTTCGGCGATCGGGACGTGGCGACGCTGGGCATCGCCGATCGCTCGAAGCTGCGCCGCCGCGAGATCGGCTTCGTGTTCCAGTTCTTCCACCTCATCCCCACGCTGACGGTGCAGGAGAACGTGGAGCTCCCCCTCATGCTCGACGGCGTGAAGGACGGCCAGCGGGCCGGCGAGCTGCTCGAGCGGGTCGGGCTGGGCGACCGGGCCGACCACCTTCCCGGTGAGCTGTCGGGCGGCGAGATGCAGCGGGCCGCGGTGGCCCGGGCGCTCATCGCCAAGCCTCGCCTGCTCCTCGCCGACGAACCCACCGGCAACCTCGACTCCGCCACCGGCGCCGAGGTCCTGCACGTCCTTCGCGACGAGGTGCGGACAGCGGGCGCCGCCATGCTGATGGTGACCCACGACGGCGACGCCGCGGCCACCGCCGATCGCGTCCACCGCATGGCCGACGGCCGCCTGGTCTAGGCGGATCCCACGATGCGCGCCGTCCGCCTGCTCTCGCTCCGGAGGCTGCGGTTGAACCCGCTGCGAGCCGTCCTCGCCGCGCTCGTCGTCGGCGCCGGTACCTCGCTCGTGGTCTCGATCCTGGTGATCTCGGCCAGCCTCACCGAGTCGATGCAGGAGGCCGGACGGGCCCTGGCCGGACCGGCACCGTTGCGCGTGCTGGGCCCCTTGCAGCGGGGCGGGATCACGCCGGAGACGGTGGCGGAGATCGAGGACGTCGACGGCGTGGCCGCGGTGGTGCCGCTGGTGCAGTCGATCGCCCTCGTCGACCCGGCCACCGGCGCGGACGACGAACCGGTGATGCTCCTCGCCTTCGACTGCCGGGTGCAGGCCATCCTCGGGGACCTGGCCGGCGGCGCGCCGTGCACCGACGAGCTGCTCGCGTCGCTGCGCGTCCCCTTCGTCGGGACCCCGCTCGCGGCCGACATCGGCCCCGGCGCCACGCTCCGCGCCAACGCGGGACGTCTCGCCCTCGACGATGCCATCGCCGTGCCCGGTCTCGACGAGCTCAACGACGGGCGGGTGGTGGCCCTCCCCGAAGGCCTGGCCCGCCGGCACCTGACCGACCGGGACGGACGCTTCGACGTCGTGTACGTCCTGGTGGACGATGGCGCGTCCCCGGCCAGCGCCGCGGATGCGATCGGACGGGTGCTTCCGCCCGACCACCGCGTGCTCGACGCCGCTGATCCGCCGCCGCTCATCGGGGTCGTACTGGCCACCTTCCTGCCGCTGTTCAGCGCCATCGCCATCCTCACCCTGGGCATCGGCGGTGTCCTCGTGCGCAACTCCATCACGTTGTCGCTCGAGGAGCGCCGGCGGCAGACGGCGATCGTCAGCGCGCTGGGCGGGTCCGGACGGCTCCTCGTCGGCGGCACCGTGGCCGAGGCGGCGGTGCTGGGGGCCGTCGGCGGACTGCTGGGCGTGGGCGGCGGGACCGTGCTGGCCCACCCCATCTCGGGTGGCATCGACCGGGTCACCCGGCAGCTCGCCGGCGTCTCCCTCGAGATCACCACGCCGCCGAGCGCCATCGTGGTCGGCGTGCTCGTCGGCTTGCTGGTGGCGGTCGGCGTGTCCATCGGCCCGGCACGACGAGCCGGTCGCCTCGACGTGGCCGGGGAGCTGTCGAACCGCGGTCGCCGGGAGGAGGCCGCGGCGGGCCGGTCGCCCCTCCGCATCCTGATCGGGGTGGGCGTGATGGCGCTCGGGCTCGGCCTGGCGGCCTGGGCCCAGACTGGTGGAGGGCTCGAGCCGATCCAAGCCCTCCTGGCGCCGGGTGGGGTCTTCATCGTCACCCTCGGCGGCGTGTACGTGGTGGCGGCCTCCGTCCCGCTGCTCCTCGGTGTGGTCGAGGGCCGGCGATGGATCCGCCGCGCTCCGCTCCGGCTGGCGGTGTCCAACCTGCGACGCGAGCCGAAGCGCACCGGCGTCATGGCCGTGGCCCTCGGCTTCGCCATGGGGGTCGGTTTCCTCACGGCCAGCTTCCACGACAGCATCTCGCAGGCCATCACCGAGCAGGCCAACGAGAACCTCGACGGCATCCAGGTCTCGGCGCTCGACCCACAGAACTCGGTGGGCAACGAGACGCGGTTGTCTCCGGCCGTGCTCCGGGAGCTCGAGGACCTGCCGGGGGTCGACCGCCTGGACCTCGGCTCGTTCGTCGTGGCCGGGAACGAGCCGACCGAGCTGATCGGGGTGTCGGGCTACACCGACGTGTGGCTCAGCAACCCGATGGCCGCCGGTCGGGCCCGCCAGGCCGACCTGGACGCGGGGAAGGTGATCATCGGGCCGGGGCTGGCGCGCGACGAGGGCCTCCGGCCGGGGGATCGGTTGTCGTTGCCGTCGCCGGCGGGCCCGGTGTCCCTCGAGGTCTCCGGCGTGATGTTCAACGGTGACTTCGGCGGCCGCAACGTGCTCATGACCCACGACCTGATCACGGAGCTCTACGGGGCGCAGGCCCCGATCAGCGTGAACGTGGTGCCGGCCGACGGGGTGAGCGAGGTCGAGCTCCTCGCTACGGTGCGCGCCGCCGACCTCGATCCTGGGATCGAGGTCGAGAGCCGGCAGGAGGTGATCGACCGCAACATCGACTCGATCGCCGAGCAGCTGTCGATGTTCGACGCCATCCAGCGGGGCTTGCTCGTCATGAGCTTCATCGCGGTCCTCTCCACGCTCCTCCTGGTCGGCATCCAACGCCACCGGGAGTTCGGCATGCTCGCGGCGGTGGGGATGACCCCGAGCGAACTGCGCCGCATGGTGCTGTGGGAGGCCGGGATCGTGGCGGCGCTCGGTGTGTTGGTGACCTGCGCGGCCGCGTTCGTCCAGCTGGCGGCGCTCTACCTCATCATCCCCGTGATCATCGGCTTCAGGGATCCGTGGGTGGTCGACCTGGGCGCCATGGTCATCTATGGACTGATCGCGGTCGCGACAGCGGTCGTGGCGGGGATCATCCCCAGCCGCCGGGCTGGTCGGGTCGAGGTGCTCGACGCCCTGCGCTACGAGTGACGCCGGGGCGGCCCGGCGCCGTCCGTGACACGAGTCGATCGACCGGTCACGTTTGCGCGGTCGCCGTGGTTAGGGTGCTCTCGATGGAGCGCCGCATCTTCGGACTCGAGAACGAGTACGGCGTCACGTGCACCTTGCGCGGCCAGCGCCGGCTCAGTCCGGACGAGGTGGCCCGCTACCTGTTCCGGCGGGTGGTGTCGTGGGGGAGGAGCAGCAACGTCTTCCTCGCCAACGGCGCCCGGCTCTACCTCGACGTCGGATCGCACCCGGAGTACGCCACACCGGAGTGCGATTCGATCCTCGACCTCGTCACCCACGACAAGGCCGGTGAACGGATCCTCGAGCAGCTCCTCGGGTCGGCCGAGCAGCGCCTCCGGGAGGAGGGGATCCGGGGCGTCATCTACCTGTTCAAGAACAACACCGACTCCGCCGGCAACAGCTACGGCTGCCACGAGAACTACCTCACCTCCCGGCGGGACGACTTCGGCCACTACGCCGAGGTGCTCATCCCGTTCTTCGTGTCCCGTCAGATCTACGCCGGCGCCGGCAAGGTGCTGCAGACCGCTCGCGGGGCGATGTACTGCATCTCCCAGCGGGCCGAGCACATCTGGGAGGGCGTCTCGTCGGCGACCACCCGGAGCCGCCCGATCATCAACACCCGTGACGAGCCCCACTCCGATGCCGAGAAGTACCGGCGTCTCCACGTGATCGTCGGCGACTCGAACATGAGCGAGTACACGACGTTCCTGAAGGTGGGCGCCACCTCGATCCTGCTCCGGATGCTCGAGGACCCCAGCCAGGTGCTCCGCGACCTCACCCTCGAGAACCCGATCCGGGCCATCCGGGAGATCAGCCACGACACGTCGTGCCGGCGCAAGGTCCGGCTGGCCAACGGGCGGGAGCTCTCGGCGCTCGACATCCAGTCGGAGTACCTGAACAAGGCCCTCAAGTACGCGGAGACCAAGGGCTTGTCGCCGTTGGAGAAGCAGGCCCTGCAGATGTGGGAGCACTGCGTCACCACCATCGAGCGCGACCCGCTCGACCTCGACAGGGAGTGCGACTGGGTCATCAAGCACAAGCTGATCGAGGGCTACCGGGAGAAGCACGACCTGCCCCTCACCCATCCGCGCGTGGCCCTGATCGACCTCCAGTACCACGACATCAGCCGTGACCGGGGCATCTTCTACAAGCTCCAGGACCGCGGGCTGGTGGAGCGCACCTGCACCGACGCCGACATCGACGAAGCGGTGGAGACCCCGCCGCAGACCACCCGGGCCCGGCTGCGGGGCGAGTTCATCCGGCGGGCCAAGGAGCGCAAGCGCGACTACACGGTCGACTGGGTGCACCTGAAGCTCAACGACCAGGCCCAGCGCACCGTGCTCTGCAAGGACCCCTTCCGATCGCGCGACGAGCGGGTCGAGAAGCTCATCGCCTCGCTCTGAGCGAACCGTGCCCAGCTTCCGCACCGGACGGGTGACCGAGGTGCTGGGGTCCCGCCCGGGGTTCCAGCGGGTGGCCACCGACGCCGGGCGGGCCTTCGTGCTCACGCAGCTCACCGGCGAGGTGGCGGTCGGTGACGAGGTGGTCGTGAACACCACCGCCGTCGACCTCGGGCTCGGCACCGGGGGCTGGCACGTCGTGCACTGGAACCTGGCTCGCCGGGAGTGGAGCGAGCCCGGGCCCGGACACCTCATGAAGCTCCGCTACACGAGCCTCCAGGTCGACGCCGGCGCCGCCGAGGAGCTGCACCCCGACCTCCCGGCCGACCTGGCCGGCACGCCGGTGGTGGTGGGGTCGCTCCACAGCCAGCTGGCGCCGATCGTCGTGGCCCTGCGGCACCTGCGACCCGACGCGAAGGTCACCTATGTGATGACCGACGGGGCGGCCCTGCCGATGGTGCTCTCGGACCTCGTGCACGACCTCCGCTCGCTCGATCTGCTCCACGGCACCATCACGGCGGGCCACGCCTTCGGCGGTGACCTCGAGGCCATCAACGTGCCCAGCGCGCTCGTCCTCGCTCGTCACGTCCAGCAGGCCGACGTGGTCGTGGTGGCCATGGGTCCGGGCGTCGTCGGCACCGGATCCCGACTCGGCACCACCGCGTTGGAGACGGCCGCCATCCTCGACGGTGTCGCGGCCCTCGGCGGTCGTCCGGTCGCCGCGCTCCGGATGTCGGACGGCGACCAGCGTGAGCGGCACCGCGGCATCAGCCACCACAGCACCACCGCCCTCGAGCTCGTGCGGTCAAGCGTGATCGTCGCCGCACCGGACGGGATCGAGGTGCCCGGGGCCAGCCACGAGGTCCGCACTGCGGACCCGATCGACATCGCATCGCTCCTCGACGCGGTAGGGCTGCGGGTGACCACGATGG
>JALYWQ010000079.1 GCA_030852625.1 Actinomycetota bacterium | reverse complement strand
CCGTCCGGCGGCCCGCCGGCCCCGCACCAGCCATCGGGCGTGACCGGCCCCGAGCACGATCACGCCGGTCACGGCGAGGTTCAACCAGCGGACCTGGGTGTCGAGCTCGGTGGCGTCGGCCGCGCCGAGCCAGCTCACGGCCACCAGGACCGCCCCGGCGCCCGTGGTGGCGAGCAGCACATGGCGGTCGGTCCGGCGCCAGGGGGACGCAGCGAGCGGCGCCGTCGACGCCGGGTCCGTCACGCGGAGCCCGCGCCCTGCTCGGGTTCGACGTCGACCTCCAGCCGGTCGGCGATCTGCCGCAGGGCGGTCCACTCGTCGCGCAGGTCGGCCGAGAGCCACAGGACGGCGCCCACCGCGATGCAGCAGAGCCCCCCGAGCCCACCGCTGATGACGTAGGGCAACTGCTCGGTGGTGAGGACGGCGTCGCTGACGCCCAACCAGCCGAGGAGCACGAAGAGCGCCCCGACCACGATGAGCACCCAGGCCGCGACCCGGTCCCACTGGTTGCGGAGGAACGTCATGAGGTCCATGGAGGCTTCACCCCAGATCGACGGAGGAGCGCCACGCTGAGCAGCGCGACGATCGTGGCGGCCACGAGGACCAGGTAGAAGGACACGACGGACACGTCGAGGGCCCCGATGCTCGAGATGGTGCGGGTGGACGGCGCCGCCGGCGGGCGCTGGCCCGGACCACTGGCGTCGAGGTCGACCGGCGAGAACGCCGGCACCTCGATGGCCCCGGTGCCGTCGCCGAGGTCGACCGGCGCCTCCTCGTCGGCGACACCGCTGACCACGTCGGCACTGGCTCGGGCCCGGCCGAGCGTGAGCGTGAGCGTGAGGTCGTAGGGGGCCGGGAGGAAGGGCGGGATCGTGATCTCGAGCCCCGCCGACATGATGCCGCCGTCGGTCTCCCGTGCCTGCAGGTACTGGATCCGCAAGCCGGCCTGCTCGAGGATCTGGTTCAGCTGCAGGTCGGGCAGGGGCAGGTCGCCCAGTCCGAGCAGCTCGATCCCCTTGTCGGTGACGGCCAGGCGCACGCCGGCGAGGGCCAGGCCCTCCACCTCGAACGCCGACCGCTTGACGGTCTCGGCCCCGGGGCCACCGGTGACCTCGGCGCTGGCCTCGACCCGACCGATGCTGATCAGGCCGGCGACGGAGAGGCCCTGGAGGAGCGTGCGGCTGCGAGCCACCACGTCGCCGGTGGCGGGGTCGACGTCGGTCGTGGCGCTGACCTCGAGGTAGCCGCCCCGGGCCGGACCGGCGTTGACGCCGGCGGTGACCGAACCCGTCGCACCGTCGCGGCGCCCCGAGGCGTTGACGACGAAGACGCCGGCGTTGGCTGCCGCGTCGGGCTGGGCCGGGTAGCTGGCCGACACCTGGAGCGGGAACGGGGGAAGGGCTGGGAGGCCGAACAGCGGGAGGAGCAGGCCGGTGATGGCACCGACCGACTCGCCGGGGTACGGCATGGCGGCGAAGCCCTGCGACGTGCCGAGGTCGTTCGACTGGGCCTGGGCCACCGGGAGCCCACCGTCGAACAGGTTGCTGAGGAACAGCCCCGGCGTCCGGACCTCGGCGCGGAGACCGTCGGCCGCCGCGCTGGCCTCGTACGACACCGGGAGGTCCTGCGCTTGGGCCCGCAGGGCGGTGGGCGCGGCGAGGGCGGCGACGGCGCCCAGGACCGCGGCGACGGCCACGATCGGCGCCCGGCGGCGCCGTGGGGCGGACGACCTCACGCCAGGGCGGGGTTGAACTCGACGCACACCCGCTCACCGCCCTTCGCCGGCACGAACTTGCCACCCTTGATGGTGGTGGCGAACTGGCACACCGACCGTTCGGCCGGCCGACCGGGGTTGAACAGCAGCGGGCCGGTGAGGTCGGGCAGGACGTCCCCGTGGATTTTCGCGAGCCCGTCGAGGATGTCCTTGCTCGTCGGGTCGGCCGGAAGGTCCGCGCTGGCCAGCTCGAGCACCTTGGCCGCCGTCCACGCCAGGATGTGGCTCCCGCCGGGCACGGCTCGGGGCAGGTACGTCTTCATGGCTTGCTGGAACTCGGCTCGGTTGGGGGTGTCCGACGATGCGAACGACGCATTGGAGCTGTAGATCCGCATCCCCTCGAGGTTCGGGTCCTGCGCCATGTCGCCGGTGGCTGCCCCGGCGGTGATGCCGAGGATCGGGCGGTAGCCCTGACGGGCGCACGCTCGTGCGATGGACCGGATGGCGTTGGCCGGCAGGCCGATGGTGATCACCTCGGCCCCGGCTCGCTGGGCGCCGACGCACTCGGCGGTGAAGTCGGGCTGCACCAGGGAGACCTGGGCCTTGTAGACGACCTCGAGCCCGTAGTGCCCCATCAGCCGCTCAGCCGTCTCGTACTGGTCGCGGCAGGCCTGCACCTCCTGGCAGCCGATGGCGGCGATCTTGGTCTGCCCGGCCTCCTTCATGAGCTCCGCCACCATCGCCGCGCCGGCCTGGAGCAGCGCATCGCCGTGCGAGCCCTGGGGGAAGTGGACCGGGCTCTCGTAGAACCACTGGCCGGCGTTCTCGCTGCCGATCACCGGCACCCCGACGCTCTTCAGGTACTCCACCGTGCCGCCGCCGGTGAGGGCCTCGGGGTTGGCGACGAAGGCCAGCACCTTCTTCTGCTCCACGAACTCCTGGATCATCGACCGGTGGCGAGCCGGGTCGCCCCCGTCGTCGCCCACCACCACCTCGACCCGGTGGTTGTTGAGCCCGCCACGATCGTTGATCCAGCGGGACCACACCTGCACCGCCTGGGCCATCGGCCCGAAGGCCTCACCCGCGGGGCCCGAGAGCGTGCCGACCACGCCGATCCGGATGGTCGAGCCGGTGGCCGGGCCGCGTCGACCCGAGCCGGCGATCCCGCCCGTGCCGGTGGCCGAGCCGGTGGTCCCACCCGAGGCGGTGCCGCCGCTCGTCCCGCCGTCGGCGGTGTCGGTGACCGCACCCGGCTCGAGCGCACCGGCGTCGCCGGCCTCGCCCGTGGCGCCGTCCTGCACGATGGAGGTGGTGGCCCCGGCCTGGTGGCTGAGCATCAGCTCGTCGTGGCTCCGGCGGCTGCCGCAGCCGGCCAACAGGGCCAAGGCCAGGAGCACCGCCGCGCTGCGTCGAACCTGCGTCACTGACCCTCCCCCGGCGCGCCCATAAATGAACAATGCAACATTACACGTAGTTCGGCAACTAGTCCGTAGTGGCCCCGCCGCCCCAGGGGTCGTCGTCCCAAGCCCGGTCGAGCGGCTCCTGACCGCCTCGCCACGACAGGAAGTTCCGCATGCCGTAGAGCTCCTGGTACACGCCGAGGTCCAGGTCGTCCATCGCGGCGCGCTTGAGCTCCTGCACGAAGATCGAGCGGGTGAGTCGCAGCGTGAGCGGCGGTCGCCGGGCCAGCAGGCGAGCGATCTCCCAGGCCCGGTCGAGCAGCTCCTCGCGCGGAAGCACCTCGTTCACCGCGCCGTAGGCCATCGCCTCCCGTGCCGACAGCTTCTGCCCGGTGAGCAGGAAGTAGCGGGCCCGGTTCCGTCCGATGACCATCGGCCACACGGTGTGCACGCCGTCGCCGGGCACCACGCCGCGGGCGAAGTGGGAGGCGTCCTGCAGGTAGGCGTCCTCCGACGCCAGCACGATGTCGCACATGAGCGGGAGCTCGGAGTGGGTGCTGCAGGGACCGTTGACGGCGGCGATGATCGGCACCTGGATGTCGAGCAGGTTGGTGTGCACCTGCATCCCGATCCAGCCCGTGTCGTCGAGGGCCTCGGCGCCGGGGTCGACGTGGACCGGGAACTCCCGGGTGGGGTCGGCGGCCCCGAAGCGATCCATGAACGTGTCGCCAGTGCCGGTGAAGATCACCGCGCTGAGCTGCCGGTCCCCGGCGATGTCGGCGCACACCGCGGCGAACGCGTCGTGGGACCGGTAGTCCCACACGAAGTCACCACCGTCGGTGTGGATCTGGAAGAGGAGGATGTCCTCCTCGCTCTTCTCGAGCCGGAACCAGCGCGGGTAGCGGTCGCGGTAGTCCTCGAAGGTCGACCGCTTGGCCACCGAGCGTCAGACCGGGAACGACTGCGGTTCGCCGGAGCGCACGATGTAGGCCGAGCCGCTGTCGGGGACGGCGGGAACGCCGAACACCTCCACGGCGTAGGAGATGCAGATCAGGGAGAACATCATCCACAGCAGGCGTTGGTCCTCGATCGACATGTCGCGGCCGTACTGCTTGTCGAGGTACTCGCGGGCCTCGGCCGCCCGCGGGCCGATGGCGTCGAAGAAGGCCCGCAGCTCCTCGATCGTGCTGGCCAACCGCTTCTGGTAGCGCTCCTCCTCGGTGGGGATGGCCCACTCGATGAACGGCTCCAGGTCGGCAAAGGCCGCCGGCAGCTGCCCGCTCATGACGGCCCGTTGGCGGCCTGCTCGGCCCGGTAGGCCTCGACCGCTTCGCGAGAGGTGCGGTGGTTGTTGCGCACCAGCACCTCTTCGTCGCTGAGCACGAACTTGTCCCGCAGGTTCTTGTTCAGCATCTGCTGGGCGCACTCGAGGAGGTTGGCGTCCTGGAGGAGGAACTCCTTGAACTCCACGCCCACGAGCTCCTGGGCCATGCGGTCGGTGGCGTTGCGGGGCGGCTGGAAGTACATCCGGGCCTCGAAGCGCACCTCGTCCACGGCGATGGGCCAGCTGGAGTAGATCAGGATCCACTCCCGCTTCCAGACGAGCATGTCGAAGTTCGGGAAGATGTGGAACATGTCGTTGCTCCACCCCGGGTTGTCGGTGAGGTTGAGCAACGGCGGCTTCTCGAACGCCGGCAGGCGCGGACCGTCCTCCTGACCCCAGAGGTTGGCCTGGAGCACACCCTCCATGAGGCGGGTCTCGCGGGTCTTGGTGTCGGCGTCGAGCGACCCCGCCGGAACCGCCACCGACCAGATGGAGTTGCGGTCGAAGATCTCGAAGTGGCTGCCGATGGCACCCCGCAGCGGGCCCTTGGCGTCCTGGTCGACGAGCTTGTAGTGCAGCGTGTTGCCGTGGTACTGCTCGACCATCGCGTCGAGGAAGATCTTCCAGTTGGCCTTGGCGTCGACGTGGAACGTGTAGCACTGCGTGAGGGGCTCGAACGGGTAGCCCTCGAGGCCTTCCACGAACGGCCCGACGGCCTCGAGCAGCGTCTGCTTCGGGTTGGGGTCGAGGTTGACGAACACGAAGTCGGCCCACACGTCGCAGGCCACCTCGACGAGGCCGAACTCCGACTTGTCGATCGGCTCGGTGAACCAGTCCTCCTTGTTGACGAGGCGGAGCTGGCCCTCGGGGTCGAACTGCCAGTTGTGGTACTTGCACGAGAACCGGCGGGCGTTGCCGCACGTCTCCTTCATCGGGTGGTCTTCCCACACCAGCTTGTTGCCGCGGTGGGTGCACATGTTGTGGAAGGCCCGTACCTTGCCGTCGCGCCCGCGGGAGATGATGAGCGAGTCGCCGAGACCGGGGATCTCCCGCGTGAAGTAGTCGCCCGGATCAGCGACCTGGTGGGCCCGGCCCATGTAGAGCCAGTTCCGGCGGAACACGGCCTGCATCTCGTCGGCGAAGTACTCGGGATCGGTGGAGTCGTGGAAGGTGACCGGGCCGGTGCTGAGACCGGCTCGAGCGGTCCACCCCTCCTCGGGCTTGTCGAAGGGCATCGACACCCGGCGACGGGGGGCCTCTACGTGCGTGTCGGTCATCGCGCCTCTCCTCTGTCGGGACGAGTCTGATACGGGTTCATGCGAGCGTCACCGGGAACGAGGTGAGCTGCCGGAAGGTCATGCCGCGGCTCCACGAGACGTCGCCGGCCTGGGCCACGTGGGGGAACCGCTCGAAGAGCTTGGCGATCACGAGCATCACCTCGCGTCGGGCCAGATGGGCGCCGAGGCAGTAGTGCATGCCGGCGCCGAAGGACAGCCCGTCGCCAGCGTTGGACCGGGTGATGTCGAGCTCGTCAGCCGTGTCGCCGAAGTGCTCGGGATCGCGGTTGGCCGAGCCGCAGCACACGAAGGCCATCTGCCCCGGCTCGAGCACCTGGTCGCCCACCTCGAGCGGCTCGACGACGTAGCGCCAGGCGAACTGGATCGAGCCCTCGTAGCGGTTGAGCTCCTCCACCGCGTTGGCGAGGAGGCCGGGGTCGGCCCGCAGCTGCTCGAGCTGCGCCGGGTGGCGGAGCAGGTTGAGGATCCCGTTGCCGATCAGGCCCGAGGTGGTCTCGTGGCCGGCCACGTAGAGGAGGGCCACGTTGTCGAGCAGCTCGTCGTGGGACAACCCGCCCTCCCGCTCGGCGACGAGGAGGTGGCTGAGCAGGTCGTCACCGAGGTGGTCCTGCTTCCACGGGAGGACCTCGGTGGTCATGTAGTCGCACATGGTGCGGTAGGTGGCCGCGGCCCGCACGATGTGCTCCCGCGGGACGACGGGGTCGGACGCGGCGCTGATCTCGTGGGCCCAGTTGCGCACCTGCTCGTCGTCACCGTCGGGCATGCCGAGCATCTCGGAGATCACCGAGAACGGGAACGGGAAGGCCAGGCCGCCCACGAGGTCGACCGGCTGGCCGGTCTCGCGCTGCTCGGCCTCCATGGCATCGAGCAGGCCGTCGATGCGGCGGTCCATCCACTCGACGAGCGTCTCCACGCGTTTGGCGGTGAACGACTTCGACATCAGCTTGCGCAGCCGGCTGTGGTCGGGCGGGTCGGTGTTGATGATGCTGAGCGGGAACGTCGGCGGTGGCTGCACCCTGGTGGCCCCGCCCGCGCTGAGCCCCCGCACCCGATCCATGCTCGTGCTGCGGGGATCGATCAGCACCCGACGCACGTCGTCGAACGCGAAGAACAACGTGACCCCGCGCTCGATCGAGTGGATCGGGTTCTCCTGCCGGAGCACCGCGTACTGGGGATAGGGGTCGTCGAAGTAGCCCGTGGCGAAGGGATCGAGCGTGGGGGCGACGGTGGCGGTCACGAGGTCGGCGTGAACGTGAGGGGGAGCTGCTTGAGCCCGTGGAGCATGAAGCTGGTGTCGTAGGGGACCTGGTCGACCGGGATGTCGAGGGCGATGTCGCCGCAGCGCTCGAGCAGCATCCGGATGGCGATGCGGGCCTCGGCCCGGGCCAGCGTGGCGCCGAGGCAGTAGTGCGGGCCGAGGCCGAAGGCCAGGTGCTGGCTCTTCTGCTCCCGGGCCCACTGGCACTCGTCGGGCTCCTCGAAGTGCTTCTCCGACCGGTTGCCGGCGGCGTACACCAGCCAGAGGCTGGAGTCGGCCGGGATGTGCACCCCGCCGAGCTCGCACTCGACGTCAGCGATCCGGTAGGTCCCGTTGATCGGGGGCTCGAACCGGAGCTGCTCCTCGACGAACGGGACGATGGCGTCGGGGTCCTTGCGGAGCCGGTCGGCCAGGTCGGGGTCCTGGGCCAGGTGGAGCGTGGCCGCGGCGATGAGCTTGGCGGTGGTCTCGTTGCCGGCCAGCATGAACTGGATCGCCATGTCCGACACCTCGGCCGGCGTGAGGCGCTGGCCGTCGATCTCGGCCTCCGTGATCTTCGAGATCAGGTCGTCGCGCGGCTCGGCGATGCGGGCCTTCACGATCGACAGGAGGTAGTCGGACATCAGGTTGCGGGCCCGGAAGATCTCCCCCAGCTCCTCCTTGGTGATCGTGCTGTTGCCGATGGCGCTCACCACGGTGTTCGACCACGCCGAGAACTCGTCGAGGTCCTCGAGCGGCACACCCATGGCGTTGGCGATCACGATCATCGGCAGCGGGCCGGCGTACTCCTTCACCAGCTCCACCGAGCCCCGGGCCTGGAACCCCTGCAGCAGCTGGTCGCACAGCCGCTCGATCTCGGGCTCCATCGTGCGGATCACGCCGGGGGTGAAGGCCCGGTTCACGAGCGCCCGCTGGCGGGGGTGGGCCGGCGGATCGGCGCTGAGCAGCACCGGGCTGAGCCCCTCCTGCATGCGCTCCTGGGCCATGGCCAGGACCTCGGGGTCCTCCATGGCCAGCTCCATCAGGGCGCCCATCATCTTCACCTCGGTGGCCCGCCCGGTGGCGAAGCGGCTCGAGAACCGGTCGGGCTGCTTGAGGACGTCGACGATGATGTCGTAGTCGGTGACCACGAACGATTCGATCTCGTCGAACCAGATCACCGGCGACTGCGCGTGCAACCCCGAGAACACCGGGTACGGGCACCGCACCCGCTCCTCGTCGAGCTCGAACAGCTCGTGGGCGGCGGCGAGCACGTCCTCGGACGTCGACATGGTCAGGGGTCCTCCTACAGACTGACGAGCCTGGTGGGCATGAGACATTCTAGGTGCATAGTCCCATAGTGGCCAGGCCCTCGTGGGTCCGGTACCTTCCGACCATGGGGAAGCTCGATGGCAGGGTCGCGTTCGTCACCGGAGCGGCACGGGGCCAGGGGCGGGCCCACGCCGTCCGCTTGGCCGGGGAGGGTGCGGCCATCGTGGCCGTCGACATCTGCGGGCCGATCGAGTCGGTGCCCTATCCCCTGTCGTCGGACGATGACCTCGCAGCGACCGTTTCCGCGGTGGAGGAGGCTGGCGGCCGGATCGTGGCCCGTCGGGCCGACGTCCGTGACGCCGCCGCCCTCCAGGCCGCCCTCGACGAGGGGATCGCAGCGTTCGGGCCGATCGGCATCGTGGTGGCCAACGCCGGCATCGCCCCCATGGCCGCCACCACCCACGACGACGAGTGGGGCGACGTCGTCGACGTCAACCTCTCCGGCACCTACAACACGGTGCGACTGGCCCTCCCGTCGATGATCGAGGCCGGGCAGGGCGGCTCGATCGTGCTCATCACCTCGGTCGCCGGCCTCACCGGCTCCGGCGGCAACAGCCCCGGCATGCTCGCCTACACGGCATCGAAGCACGGGGTCGTGGGGCTCACCCGGGCGTGGGCCAACTACCTCGCCGAGCACAACATCCGGGTCAACGCCGTCGCGCCGTCGGGGGTGCGCACGCCGATGGTGATCAACGACGTCTTCCGTGGCTACGTGGCCAACCACAAGGAGTACCAGGAGGCCAAGGGCAACGCCCTCCCGGGCACCGACCTCATCGAGCCCGAGGCGGTGGCCGACGCAGTGGCGTGGCTGGTGTCGGACGAGGCCCGCTACGTGACCGGCACCGTGCTGCCCGTCGACGCGGGGAACGTCAACTACCGCTAGGAAGTCGTCGTGCTGAGCTTCACCCGATCCGTCGAACGCAACGCCCGCAACTGGCCCGACAAGCCCGCCTACACGTTCCTCGACCAGTCGGTCACCAACGCCGAGCTCCTGGAGCGGGTGCGGGCCCTGGCGGCGGCGTTCGCGGCGCAGGGGGTCGGCCGGGGCGACGTGGTGGCGCTGCTGCTCGGCAACGGCCCGCAGTTCCTCGAGATCACGCTGGCCCTCAACGGGCTGGG
>JALYWQ010000075.1 GCA_030852625.1 Actinomycetota bacterium | reverse complement strand
CACCTCGGCCGGTCGGGGGACCCACCGTCCCTCGGCCGGCCGATCGCGGGCACTGACACCACCTGACCGGCACGACGAACGGCGAGCGACGGAGCGACACGATGGCCAACACGAGCGTGGACGGGCTGATCAGCGGCCTCGGCACCAGCGACGTGATCAGCCAGCTCCTGCAGCTGGAGCGGCAGCCGCAGCTCCGTCTGCAGAGCCAGAAGTCGGCCCTCGCCACGACGACCTCCGCCTACCAGGGCCTCAACACCCGCTTCGATGCCGTCCTGCAGGCCGCCACCGCGCTGGCGACCAAGGACGGCGCCGCCTGGTCCGGGATGAAGGCGACCAGCAGCGACCCCGCCGGCCTGCTGGCCACCGCACGGGCCGGTGCCCTTCCCGCCGACCTCGCCGTCAGCGTGGAGCGCCTCGCCACCGCCCACACCATGGTCTCGGAAACGAGCGTGGCCGGCCTCGACACGGCGGTCGCCACCGGTCCGATCACCTTCACCATCGACGGCACGCCGACCGCCGCGGTGGCGGTTGGCAGCGGCTCCTTGAAGGACGTCGTCACCGCCATCAACGGTGCCGGCGTCGGTGTGAAGGCGGCGGCCGTCCAGGTGTCGCCGGGGCAGTACCGCCTCCAGCTCACGGCCACCGCCACGGGCGAGACGGGCCGCTTCACCGTGGACCCCGGATCCCTCGACGGGTTGGCCGATCCGAGCGAGGTCGTCCCCGACGCCGACGCCTTCAACGTCCTGACCCTCGGCGTCGACGCCGAGCTGCGGGTCGGCGGGGCCGGGGGCTATCCGGTGACCAGCTCGACGAACCGCTTCGTGGACCTGCTCCCGGGTGTCGACCTCACGGCCGTGAAGGCGGCGCCCGGCACCCTCATCTCGGTGGGGGTGGCGCCCGACGTCGACGGGATGACCGCTGGCATCGAGAAGCTCGTGACGGCGGTCAACGCCGCCCTCGGCTTCATCAACGACCAGTCCACCTACAACCCGGAGACGAAGGTCAAGGGGCCGCTGCTCGGCAACAGCCTGGCCCGGCAGCTGCAGCAGCGGCTCTTCGGGGCGCTCGGCCTCGACCTGCCCAACTCGTCGCTCGGCGACATCGGGTTGAAGCTCGGCGCCAAGGGGCTCGAGCTCGACAAGGCCGCCCTCGCCCAGGCCTATGCCTCCGACCCGGCGAAGGTCGTCGAAGCCTTCACCGGCGCAGCAACCGTTGCCGCGACCGACGGCCTCGCCACCAAGCTCGTCGATCTCGGCAACTTGGCCGCCAAGCCGACCACGGGCCTCGTCGCCCTCGCCATCACCGCCATGGAGGACCGGGCCAGGACCTACACACGCGACATCGAGGCCTGGGATGTGCGCCTCGCATCGAGGGAGGCCACCCTCCGCCGGCAGTACGCGGCGATGGAGACCGCCCTCGGCACCCTCAAGAACCAGAGCACGTGGCTGGCCGGCCAGATCAGTGGCCTGCCGGCATGGGAATAGGGAGACGGTTACGGATGACCAATGACCCTCGCAGCGCCTACCTCGACGTGGGCTTGAACACCGCACCCCCGGAGCGCTTGTTGCTGCTCCTCTGGGACCGACTGCTCGTCGACCTCGACGTGGCCGACGACGCGCTCCACCAGGGCGACCTCCACGCCGCCAGCGAGCGGCTGATCCACGCCCAGGACATCGTCTTCGAACTGCGCAACACGCTGCGGGTCGACGTCTGGGACGGCGCATCGGCCTTGGCCCGGCTCTACGAGTTCGTGGAGCAACGCCTCGTGGCCGCCAACGTCCAGAAGGACCGGCGGGTCGTGGCCGAGTGCCGCAGCCTGCTGGTGCCACTCCACGAGGCCTTCCACGCCGCCGCGCGCGAGGCGGCCGCGGCCCGGCCCGCCGCCCTCTCGGCGTGAGCTGGTCGACCCACCTCGACCACATCGACGACGTCGTGAGGCGGGTGGAGCGAGCGTTGGAGGCCGGCGACGCGCTGGCCGCCTCCGCCGCCATCGACGAGCTGGGGCACGAGCCGACCGGTCTCCCCCCGATCCCCGCCGACCTCGCCGCCCGTGCTCGGAGGGCGATCAGCCAGCTGACGTCGCTCGACACCGAGGTCCGGCTCGCCATGGGTCGCCTCGGCGCAGAGCTGTCGCTCCTCGACCGGGCCCGGCCGGCGAGCCGCCCTCCGCACTACGTCGACACCTCGGCCTGACCCGACCCGAAAACCACCGGGCTCGGCCTCAGGTCCGGGACCGACCGGCCGATGAGGCCAACGCACGGAGTGCACCACTGCTGCCAAGGATCGGCGGCCCGACCGACAGCCGATCCTTGGAGCACGCATGAGCGACGTCACCATGGTGGCCCTGCACCAGGCCCTCAGTGGCCTGTCGGCCCGCCAGCGGACCATCGCCGACAACATCGCGAACCTCGAGACGCCGGAGTTCCTCGCCGGCCGGGTGGACTTCGAGTCGAGCCTCGCCTCGGCCCTCGCTGACGGTGACCCGTCGTCGGCCACCGTGTCGAGCACCCGGTCGCTGGCCGCCACTGGAGTGAACGGCAACAACGTCAACCTCGACGAGGAGACCCTCACCCTCATCGAGACCGACCTGCGCTACCAGATGACCACGCAGGCCGTGTCGAACCGCTTCAGCCTCCTGCGCACGGCGATCGGCGGTGGCGCCTGATGGCCACGTTCCCCGTGCTCGCCACTTCCGCCAACGGGCTCCAGGTGTTCCGCACCTGGATGGACGCCGTCGGCGACAACCTCGCCAACCTCGAGACCATCCGGTCCACCGACCAGGAGGCCTTCCGGGCCCGCTACGTGGTCGCTGAGGCCGTCGACTACGGCGGCGCCGCAACACCGGGCATCGGCACCGGCGCCCGGGTCGCCCGAGTGGAGTTCGGCAACGCCGAAGGCCGGCTCGTCCACGATCCCGACCACCCCCTCGCCGACGAGGACGGGATGGTGCGGATGCCCGACATCGACCTGGCCGCGCAGATGACGCAGCTCATCCAGGCGCAGCGCGGCTACCAAGCCAACCTCGCGGTCGTCGACCGAGCCCGCGACGCCTACCTGTCCGCGCTGCAGATCGGACGCTGACGATGCCCGGGATCGAAGCCATCGGGGCCCTCGCCACGCCCCACGTCAGCGCACTCGCCCGCTTGGCTGACACCAACACCACCGCGGTGGCCGGCACGAGCGGCGCCGGCGGCGACTTCGGCAGCCGGGTCACGGGTGCCCTCGAGGCGCTGTCCGCCAGCCACCAGGCCGCCGACCAGCTGGCCGTGCAGGCCGCCACCGGCAGCCTGGCCGACGTGCACGACTACACGATCGCCGCCACCGAGGCCGCCCTCGCCACCGAGCTCACCGTGGCCGTCCGCAACAAGGCCCTCGAGGCCTTCAACCAGATCATGAACCTTCCGCTCTGATGGCCGGACTCGACCTCACCGCGCTCAAGCGCCGCGCCGCCGGACTGCTCCAGGGGTTCACCCGGGGCCAGAAGACGATGCTCGCCGTCGCCAT
The DNA here is from genome assembly GCA_030852625.1 of Actinomycetota bacterium. GTDB lineage: Bacteria > Actinomycetota > Acidimicrobiia > Acidimicrobiales > VFJN01 > VFJN01. The sequence goes on along the minus strand of JALYWQ010000075.1, from coordinate 2,631 downwards.
CGTCGCCGCCGTCGTCGGGGCCTACCTGTTCATGTCGTGGGCCTCGGCGCCGAGCTGGGCGCCGCTGTACAGCGGCCTGCCCGCCAAGGAGGCCGCCGGCGTCACCGACGAGCTCGACAGCATGGGCATCAGCTACAAGCTCGAGGGGGGCGACACGATCCTCGTGCCCCGTGACGACGTGTACCAGGCCCGCCTCGACCTCTCGGCCAAGGGGCTGCCCGCCGACGGCGTGGCCGGCTACGACCTCCTCGACGACCAGGGCATCACCACGTCGGAGTTCAAGCAGCGGGTCGACTACCAGCGAGCTCTCGAAGGCGAGCTGGTCCGAACCATCACCACCATCGACGGAGTGGAGGGCGCCGACGTCCACCTCGTCATCCCCGAGGACGATCTGTTCTCCGAGGACGCCGTGCGGCCCACGGCGTCGGTGCTGCTCCGCACCGGCAGCAACGTCACCCTCTCGAGCGGACAGGTGCAGTCGGTGGTCCACCTCGTTGCGTCCAGCGTCGAGGGCCTCCAGTCGACCGACATCACCGTCGCCGACCACACCGGCCGGATGCTCGCCGCGCCCGGTCAGGACGGCGCCAGCGCCCTCGCCGGTGACGCCCGAACCAGCCAGACCGCTGCCTTCGAGCAGCGCCTGGCCCGGTCGATCCAGGACGTGCTGAACCCGCTGACCGGCGTCGGCCGGTCCCGGGTGCAGGTCACCGCCGACCTCGACTTCAACCAGCGGGAGCTGACCAGCGAGACCTTCAGCGAGCCCGGCACCGCGCCGGTGGTGTCGGAGTCGTCGGTCGACGAGTCCTACGCCGGGGGCAACAACGCGGTGGGCGGCGTGCTCGGCCCCGACGCCGTGCCGGTGACCGATTCGGGCGACGGCGCCACCGACTACACGAAGACCCAGGCCGATCGCACCTACGCCGTCGACAAGGTGACCGAGCAGGTGAAGACGGCGCCGGGCGACGTGCGCCGCCTCTCGGTGGCCGTGCTCCTCGACGAGGGCACGAAGGTGGAGGTGGCCAAGGTCCGGGACCTGGTCGCGGCCGCGGCCGGGCTCGACCTCGAGCGAGGCGATCAGCTCGAGGTGACGGCGCAGGCCTTCGACGCATCGGCCATCCCCGCCGCCCTCGACCCGGTCGACGGCGATGCCGGTGAACCGAGCCCCCTGCTCCCCCTCCTCCAGGTGGTGGCGACGGTGCTGATCATCGTCGTGGTGCTGTTCCTCGCGTGGCGGAGCGCCCGCCGCTCCTCGGTTGCCCGGTACCCGCTGGCTCTGCCCGTCGGCCCCATCGCCCTCGGTGACGGCTCGACCGAGCACCTCCTCGACGACGAGCTGACCCGGGTGCTCGACGCGCCGGCGGGGCTGGCCATCGGACCCAACGCCGAGGAGCAGCACCAGATGGTGGTGCAGTCGCAGATCGGCGACCTGATCGACCGCCAACCCGACGAGGTGGCGCAGGTGCTCCGGGGCTGGCTCGCGGAACGGAGGTCCTGACGTGTCGATGGTGCTCACGACGTCGCTCAGCGGCCCTCAAAAGGCGGCCGTGCTGCTGCTCCAGATGGGCAAGGAGCGGTCGGCCAAGGTGCTCCGCTCGATGCGGGAGTCCGAGGTCGCCGAGATCATGGCGGAGGTGGCCCGACTCCGGAACGTCGACTCCACCCGCGTCGCCGAGGTGCTCGACGAGTTCCGCACGATGGCTGAGAACAAGATCTCCTTCACCTCCGGCGGGCTCGAGCTGGCCCGATCGATCCTCGAGGAGACGCTCGGCCACGACCACGCCGCCGAGATCCTCGACCGCGTGACCCAGGGGCGCCTCGAGCTGCCGTTCGAGTTCCTCCACCGGGCCGACCCCCGCCAGGTGCTCAGCTTCATCGAGAACGAGCACCCGCAGACGATCACCCTGGTGCTCGCCCACATGCCCCCCGACCGGGCCGCCATGGTGCTGTCCGGCCTGCCCGAGGACCGGCAGCGCACCGTGGCCCACCGCCTGGCCGTGATGGACCGGACCTCGCCCGACGTCATCGAGCAGGTGGAGCAGGCCCTCGAACGGCGCCTCTCCTCGGTGCTCCAACCGTCGGAGACCACCGCGGTCGGTGGCGTGCAGACCCTCGTCGACATCCTGAACCGCTCCGACCGGGGCACGGAGCGCCTCATCCTCGAGACCCTCGAGCGCGACGACCCCGAGCTGGCCGACGAGGTCCGCCAACGGATGTTCGTGTTCGAGGACATCACCCAGCTCGACGACCGCTCGGTGCAGCTCGTGCTGCGCCAGGTCGACACCAAGGACCTGGCCGTGGCGCTCAAGGGCGTCCGGGCCGACGTCCGCCAGCTGATCCTCCGCAACATGTCGGAGCGGGCCGCCCAGAACCTCACCGAGGAGATCGACCTGCTCGGACCGGTGCGGCTCAAGTCGGTGGAGGAGGCCCAGGGCGGCATCGTGCGGGTGATCCGAGCCCTCGAGGAGTCGGGCCAGCTCGTCCTGAACCGGAGTGCCGATGAGTTCGTCGAGTAGCGCCTCGATGCGTCGCGTCCTGCGGGCCGCCGACGTGAGCGCCGTCGCGCCGGCCGACGTGCTCGAGGTCGACCTCCGCCCCGCCGGGCTGCGCCGCCTCGACCCCACGCGGGTCGAC
>JALYWQ010000051.1 GCA_030852625.1 Actinomycetota bacterium | reverse complement strand
CTACCGGCTCGGCGCCTTCATCCCTGCGCCCGGCATCGACCTCGACGCGGTGCAGGAGCTGCGGCGGCAGGCCGACGAGGGTGCCGGCGTGCTCGGGTTCCTCCAGCTCTTCTCGGGCGGCGCGCTCACCCAGTTCGCGCTGTTCGCGCTGGGGATCATGCCGTACATCACCTCCTCGATCATCATGCAGATCCTCACCGTGGTGATTCCGAAGCTCGAGGAGTGGCAGAAGATGGGCGCGGTGGGGCAGCGCAAGATCACGCAGTGGACCCGCTACCTGGCGGTCGCCATCGCGCTGCTGCAGTCCACCGGCCTGGCGTTCCTGTTCCACAACGGCGGCGGCGGCCTCCTCGGCGGTGGCGGCAACTCCACCGGCCTCGACGTCCTGCCCAACTTCACGCCGTTCCGCGTGATCATCGTGGTGATGACCCTCACCGCGGGTCACGCCCTCCTCATGTGGCTGGGCGAGCTCATCAGCCAGCGCGGGATCGGCAACGGCATGTCGCTGCTCATCTTCGCCTCGATCGTGAGCTCGTTCCCTGCGGCCGGCGCCACCCTCAACGCCGAGAAGGGCAGCACGCTGCTCGCCGCCCTGCTGCTCCTCGCCGTCGCCCTCCTCGTGGCCATCGTGTTCATCGAGCAGGGTCAGCGCCGGATCCCGGTGCAGTTCGCCAAGCGGGTGGTCGGCCGGCGGATGTACGGCGGCCAGAACACCTACATCCCGCTCAAGGTGAACCAGTCGGGCGTGATCCCGATCATCTTCGCCAGCTCGGTGCTCTACCTGCCGGTGCTCGCCACCAACGTCCTCCCGTCCGACGGCTGGGGCGCCAGCGTCCAGAAGTTCGTCGACGACTGGCTCGTGCAGCCCGACTCACCGCTCTACGTGGCGGTGTACGGCCTGCTCATCATCGGCTTCGCGTACTTCTACACGGCCATCGCCTTCGATCCCGCCCAGCAGGCCGAGAACATCCGCAAGCAGGGCGGCTTCATCCCGGGCATCCGCCCCGGGCCCCAGACCGAGCGCTACCTCGGCAGGATCCTCTCCCGGATCACGCTCCCCGGCGCCCTCTTCATCGCCTTCATCGCCCTGCTGCCGTCGATCCTGCTGGCCCTCGCCGACGTCGAGAACTTCCCGTTCGCCGGCACCTCGATCCTCATCGCCGTGGGCGTGGCCCTCGAGACGATGAAGCAGATCGACAGCCAGCTCATGATGCGCAACTACGAAGGGTTCCTGAAGTGAGTCGGAGCGCGCTCCTCTGGATCGAGACGTGAACGAGGGCGCCCGACTCGTCCTGCTGGGGCGGCAGGGGGCGGGCAAGGGCACGCAGTGCGTGCGTCTGTCACGGCACTACGTCATCCCCCACATCTCCACCGGCGACATGTTGCGTGCCGCGGTGAAGGAGGGCACCGAGTTCGGCCTCCGCGCCAAGGAGGTCATGGACCGCGGTGACCTCGTCTCCGACGAGATCATGGGTGGGGTGGTGCGCGAGCGCCTGTCCCAGGACGACGCCCTCAACCGGGGCTACGTGCTCGACGGGTTCCCCCGCACCGTGCCCCAGGCCGAGGTGCTCCAAGACATCACGATCGACGATCCCCTCGACCTCGTGATCGACCTCGTCGTCCCCACCGACGTGGTGCTCGAGCGCCTGGCCGCCCGCCGGGTGTGCGTCGACTGCAGCACCAACTACTCCGTCGACAGCCCGCCCAAGTACGGCTGGGTGTGCGACAACTGCGGCGGCGAGGTCGTCCAGCGCGACGACGACACCCCGGCGGCCATCCAGAAGCGGCTCGACAACTACGAGCAGCAGACGGCCCCGCTGATCAGCTGGTACACCGACCGGAAGCTCCTCGTCGAGGTCGACGGCCTCGGCACCGCCGACGAGGTCACCGCCCGCCTGATCGCCGCCATCGACCAGAGCCGTTAGCGCGCGGCGACGACCGGAGCCGGCATCGACATGGTCAAGAGCGCCCACGAGCTGGCGAAGATGCGGCAGGCGGGGCGGGTCGTGGCGGAGATGCACGAGCGGATCCGGGCCGCCATCCGGCCCGGGGTCACCACGGCCGAGCTCGACAAGATCGGCCGGGAGGTCATCGAGCGTCGGGGCGCCCGCTCCAACTTCCTCGGCTACGGGCACCCGCCGTTCCCCGGCGTCATCTGTGCGTCACCGAACGATGTGATCGTCCACGGGATCCCCGGGCCGTACCAGCTCGACGAGGGCGACATCATCTCGATCGACTGCGGCGCCATCGTCGACGGCTGGCACGGCGACGCCGCCTTCACCGCCCCGGTGGGGGAGGTGACCCCGGAGGCCCTCCGGCTCATCGAGGCCACCGAGGCCTCGCTGGCGGCGGCCATCGACGCCATGCAGCCCGGCGGACGGCTCTCGGACATCGGCGCCGCCGTGCAGTCCACGGCCGAGCGGGCCGGGTTCTCCGTGGTCAAGGAGTACACGGGCCACGGGATCGGCCTGGCCATGCACGAACCGCCCGACGTGCCCAACTGGGGGAAGCCGGGCAAGGGCCGGCGGCTGGCCCCGGGCCAGACCTACGCCGTCGAGCCGATGGTGTGCGCCGGCGGGGCGGGCACCCGCCTCCTCGACGACGACTGGACCGTGGTCACGGCTGACGGCCGCCTGGCCGCCCACGCCGAGCACACCATCGCCATCACCGACGACGGGCCCGAAGTCTTCACTCGTCCCTGATTGACGCGATCGCGGGCGGGCCACTGGCTATGGTGGCGGCGCGGCAGGCCTGGCCTGTGGGCTACATGCGCAGCACGCACCCCCGATTCCCGCTTCATCGCGGTCGAGTTGGCGACTGGCCTGCTCGCGGCCTAGCATGGCAACTCGGCCCTGGGCCCCTTCGCGGTTGCGCGCATGGCGCGTGTCCGGAGGTGGCCTTCCGAGCGACCCCAGGAGAGCACCCCGCTGGCAAAGCCCAAGGAAGACGCGATCGTCCTCGAAGGGACGGTGACCGAGCCCCTCCCGAACGCCATGTTCCGAGTGGAGCTCGAGAACGGCCACAAGGTGTTGGCCCACATCTCCGGGAAGATGCGGATGCACTACATCCGCATCCTGCCCGGCGACCGCGTCCAGGTGGAGCTCACCCCGTACGACCTCACCCGAGGTCGGATCACCTACCGGTACAAGTGAACGAGAGCCAGACATGAAGGTTCGACCGAGCGTCAAGAAGATGTGCGACAACTGCAAGGTGATCCGCCGCCACGGGCGTGTCCGGGTCCTTTGCACCAACCCCCGCCACAAGCAGCGGCAGGGCTGAGAGGCAACGGATAGATGGCACGAATCGCCGGCGTCGACATCCCCCGCGAGAAGCGGCTGGAGATCTCCCTCACCTACGTCTTCGGGATCGGTCGCTCGACCTCCCAGAAGATCTGCGACGAGCTCGGCCTCGATCGCAACACCCGGGTGCGCGACCTCACCGATGAAGAGGTGAACCGCATCCGCGCCTTCGTGGACCAGAACCTCGAGGTGGAGGGCGACCTCCGCCGGGACATCCAGCAGGACATCCGTCGCAAGATGGAGATCGGCTGCTGGCAGGGCCTCCGTCACCGCAAGGGCCTGCCCGTGCGCGGTCAGCGCACCCAGACCAACGCCCGAACCCGCAAGGGCCCGAAGAAGACCGTCGCCGGCAAGAAGAAGGTGCGCAAGTAATGGCCAAGCCGAAGCCCGGCGGTCGCCGGCCCCGCAAGCGGGAACGTCGGAACGTCTCCCACGGCGTCGCTCACATCAAGAGCTCGTTCAACAACACGATCGTCACCATCACCGACCTCGAGGGCAACGTCCTCTCGTGGGCCTCGGCCGGCAACGTCGGCTTCAAGGGCTCCCGCAAGTCCACCCCCTTCGCCGCCCAGATGGCGGCCGAGAAGGCCGCTCGCGGCGCGATGGAGCACGGCGTCCGCAAGGTCGACGTGCAGGTCAAGGGCCCCGGCTCCGGGCGCGAGATGGCCATCCGGTCCATCCAGAGCACCGGCATCGAGGTCACCGGCATCAAGGACGTCACCCCTGTCCCCCACAACGGCTGCCGCCCTCCCAAGCGGCGCCGGGTCTGAGGCAAGCGCAATGGCTCGTTACACCGGTCCCAAGGTCAAGATCAGCCGCCGTCTCGGCGTCAACATCTTCGAGAACGAGAAGGGCCGCAAGGCCCTCGACAAGCGGCCCTACCCGCCGGGTGAGCACGGTCGCTCGCGCCGCCGGCAGCCGTCCGAGTACTCGATGCAGCTGCAGGAGAAGCAGAAGGCCAAGCACATCTACGGCCTCCTCGAGAAGCAGTTCGAGAACCTGTACAAGGAAGCCACCCGCCAGCAGGGCGTCACCGGCGAGAACCTGCTGCGGATGCTCGAGCAGCGCCTCGACAACATCGTCTTCCGGGCCGGCTGGGCCCGCACCCGGCCCCAGGCCCGTCAGTTCGTGAACCACGGGCTGATCGACGTCAACGGCCGCCGGGTCGACATCCCCAGCTACCGCGTCCGCAAGGGCGACGTGGTCTCGCTCCGTGAGAAGAGCCAGGCGATGATCGTCATCCAGCACAACCTCGACACCCTCGATGTGCGCCTCCCTGCGTGGATGGACGCCGGTGAGGGTGGGCGCCAGGTCACCGTGCGAGAGCTCCCCATCCGGGAGCAGATCGATGTGCCCGTGCGCGAGCAGCTCATCGTCGAGCTGTACTCCAAGTAGTCCGTAGTTCCCCCCGCCGCTCCCCAGCTTTCGAGGTAGCAGACATGCTCGTCATCCAGCGCCCCACCGTCGAGGCGATCGGCGAAGCCGAGAACAACCGCCAGCGGTTCGCGATCACCCCGCTGGAGCCCGGGTTCGGCCACACGCTCGGCAACTCGCTCCGCCGCACCCTGCTCTCGTCGATCCCGGGGGCTGCCATCACGCAGCTCCGGTTCGACGACGCCCTGCACGAGTTCGACACCATCGCCGGTGTCGCCGAGGACGTCACCGACATCATCCTCAACCTCAAGGACCTCGTGCTCGTGCTCCACAGCGACGAGCCCGTCACCCTGCGGCTCGACGCCAAGGGGGCCGCGTCGGTCACCGCCGGCGACATCGAGCTCACCTCCGACGTCGAGATCCTGAACCCCGATCTCCACATCGCCACGCTCAACAAGTCGGCCCGCCTCGCCATCGACATCACGGTGTCGAAGGGCCGGGGCTACGTGTCGGCCGACCGCAACAAGTCGAGCCAGACCATCGGTGTCATCCCGGTCGACTCGATCTTCTCGCCGGTGCGCCGGGTCGCCTTCCAGGTGGAGCCCACCCGGGTCGAGCAGTCCACCGAGTACGACCGCCTGGTGCTCGACATCGAGACCGACGGCTCCATCAGCCCCCGCGAGGCGCTGGCCTCCGCCGGTGACACCCTCCGCTCCCTCGTCGCCCTCGTGGCCGAGATGAGCGACGACCCGCAGGGCCTCGAGCTCGGCGAGGTCGCCACCGTCACCGCCGGTTCGCCCGACCTCGACCTCCCGATCGAAGACCTCGACCTCTCCGAGCGGCCCCGCAACTGCCTGAAGCGGGCCCAGGTCAACACCATCGGCGAGCTCCTGCTGAAGACCGAGGACGACCTCCTGGCCGTCACCAACTTCGGCCAGAAGTCGCTCGACGAGGTCATCCAGAAGCTCGACGAGCGCGGCCTGTCGCTGCGCACGAAGGACTAGGACCCCGCCATGCCTGCAACCCCGAAGAAGGGCCGTCGCTTCGGCGGCAGCTCGTCCCACCAGCGGCTGATGATGGCCAACCTCGTGGCGTCGCTCGTCGCCGCCGAGGGCATCGTCACCACCGAGGCCAAGGCCAAGGCCCTGCGCCCGATCGCCGAGAAGGTGGTCACCAAGGCCAAGAAGGGCGGCCTCCACAACCACCGCCAGGTCGTCTCGTACCTCGGCGACAAGGAGATGGCCCACAAGCTCTTCACCGAGATCGGGCCCCGCTACGCCGACCGCAACGGCGGCTACACCCGGATCCTGAAGCTCGGCAACCGCCAGGGCGACAACGCCCCCATGGCCCGCATCGAATTCGTGTGATCTGTAGGGCGTGACGCTCTTCGAAGATCCGACACCAGCGGCCTCCGGGCCGCTGGTGCGCGTTCGGGCCCTCGTGGCCTACGACGGCACCGACTTCCACGGCTTCGCCGAGCAGCCCGGTCCCCGCACGGTCGGCGGTGTCCTGCGCCAGGCCCTCGAGCAGGTGGTGCGGCAGCCGGTGGAGCTCACCTGCGCGGGACGCACCGACAAGGGCGTGCACGCGTGGGGCCAGGTGGTGTCGTTCGACGTGCCGGCGGGCATCGACCTCGACGCCCTCCAGCGGTCGCTCACGAAGCTGTGCGGTCCGACGATCGCGGTGCGGGCCCTCGTGGCCGGTCCGCCCGACTTCGACGCCCGGTTCTCGGCCCGGTCCCGCACCTACCGCTACCAGGTGCTCAACCGCACCGCCCCCGATCCGTTCCGCTCCCGCTACGCCTGGTACCACCCGGCACCACTCGAGGTGGAGCTCCTGACGCTGGCGTGCGATCCGTTCCTCGGGGAGCACGACTTCTCGGCGTTCTGCCGACGGCCGAAGGCCCCGACCGGCGGCGAGCCGGTGAGCCTCGTGCGCCGGGTGCTCCGGGCCGGCTGGACCGACGAGGGGGACGGGATGCTGCGGTTCGAGATCGAGGCCACCGCCTTCTGCCACCAGATGGTGCGGAGCATCGTCGGCACGATCGTGGCGGCGGGGGGCGGCCGGCTGCGGGCCGGCGACATCCGGGGGATCATCGCCGGTCGCGATCGCGCCGCGGCGGCGCCGATCGCGCCGCCGGAAGGGCTCACGCTCTTCAACGTGGCCTACGGCCCCGACGTCACGTGGACCGACCCCGCGTAGGCGATCACTGATCGCCTACATTGGGCCCGCGGGCGAGGGGTGGACACGCCGCCGCGGAACGTCGTGGCCGGGACAGGGGGAAGCGTGGAGGACGGTCGCGTCGCGGTCGACGGACGGCGGTCGAAGCGGCTCGAGGGCCGGCCGATCAGGCCCCTGGTGGTGCTCTCGCTCGTCACCCTCGTCGACCAGATCGACACGAGCATCCTGCGGGGCGTCCTACCGCTGATCGAGGACGACTTCGACCTGGCCGACTGGCAGCTGGGCTCCCTCGGCTTCGCGTTCGTCTTCGTCAACGCCCTCACGGCGATCCCCGCCGGCTGGATCGCCGACCGGGTCCGGCGCACCCGCCTCATCGGGTTCACGCTCCTGTCGTGGAGCGCCCTGTCGCTCCTCTCGGCGCTGGCCCGCAACTTCCCCCAGCTCTTCCTCGCCCGGGCGTCGCTCGGCTTCGGGCAGGCCATCGACGATCCGGCATCGACGTCGCTCCTCGCCGACACCTACCCGGCCAGCACCCGGGGCAAGGTCTTCTCGGTCCAGCAGGTGTCCCTCTTCGTGGGGGGCGGGCTCGGGATCGGGCTGGGCGGGCTGGTGGGGGACACCTACGGCTGGCAGTGGGCGTTCGCCATCGTCGGCATGCCCGGATCGCTCGTGGGCCTCCTCGCCTTCCGGCTCCGGGAACCGAAGCGGGGCGAGGCCGACGGGATCGACCTCCCCGAGCCGGAGCGCCTGCCGATCCGGGAGCTGGCGAAGGGTGCGGCCGGCAGCCTCGTGTCCGACCTGCGCATGATCTTCGCGATCCGGACGATGCGGTACGTGCTCGTCGGGTTCTCCGTGATGCTCTTCAGCATCGCCGGGATCAGCTACTGGCTCGCCGTGTACCACGAGCGCTACTCCGGCTTCACCGAGAAGGAGGCGGCCGGCGTTGCGGCCGCGCTGCTCACCGTGGGCGGGCTGATCGGCACCTTCGCCGGCGGGGCCATCGCCGATCGCCTCTACGGCGTGAGCCCCGCGGCCCGTGTCACCCACGTGTCGAACGCCATCCTCGGTTGTCTGGTGTTCTTCACCGCCAGCCTGGCCATGCCGATCGTGCCGGTGCGGTTGCTCCTCCAGTTCGTGGCCATCCTCTCGGCGGCCACCGCCCTCCCGGGCCTCCGGGCGTCGCTGATGGACGTGACGCCGGTGCAGGCCAGGGGCATGACCACGTCGGCCTTCGCCCTCACCTCCACGGTGCTCGGCACCGCGAGCGCCCCGATCGTGGTGGGAGGGCTGTCGGACCTGACGGGGTCCCTCGTGACGGCCTACCTGATCGTCACCCCGCCGACGATCGTCGGCGCCATCATCCTGCGCCGGGCCCGGCACACGATCGTGGAGGATGCAGCCGCGATCTTCCAGGGCTTGGCCGAGCGGGCCGAGTCCCGACCGGACGGGGAGCCGGGCGATGCTCCCGAGATCACCCTCTAGCGCCTCGTCCCGCTAGCACACCGATCCCCCGTGTTGCGGGATCTGGGCGCCCGCCCGTAGTCTTGTCCCTCGCTCCGGAGCGCCTCGCGCCCGAGCGCCCCTGCTCAGAAGTGAAGGAACGTCGCGTGCGCACCTACAGCCCGAAGGCCAGCGAGATCACCCGCAAGTGGTACGTGATCGACGCCGAGGACCTCGTCCTCGGCCGCCTGTCCACGGAGGCTGCCCGCATCCTCCGTGGCAAGCACAAGCCCACCTTCACGCCCCACATCGACACCGGCGACCACGTCATCGTGATCAACGCCGACAAGGTCGTGGTGACCGCCAACAAGGCCGATCAGAAGATGGTCTACCGCCACTCCGGCTTCCCGGGTGGCCTGAAGTCGAAGACCTTCGCCCAGGCCCACGCCGCCAAGCCCGAGGAGACCGTCCGTCGGGCCATCCGCGGGATGGTCCCGAAGAACCGCCTCGGCCGCCAGCAGCTCACGAAGCTCAAGGTGTACGCCGGCCCCCACCACCCCCACACGGCGCAGAAGCCCGTGGCCCTCGACCTCGCCGACGCCCGGCGCACCGCGTAGAAGGAACCGTCCCGATGTCGAAGCCCCTCGTGCAGTCCACCGGTCGCCGGAAGCGGGCCGTCGCTCGTGTCCGTGTCCGTCCCGCCGTCGGTGAGACCGGCGCCATCACGGTCAACAAGCGCTCGCTCGAGGACTACTTCCCCTCGAAGACCCACCAGATGATCCTCACCGAGCCCCTTCGGGCCACCGAGGTCACCGCCTACGACATCGACGCGACCCTCGACGGTGGTGGCCCCACCGGTCAGGCCGGCGCCCTGCGCCACGGCATCTCCCGGGCCCTCATCGAGATCGACCCGGAGCTGCGCCCGGTGCTCAAGCGCCTCGGCTTCCTCACCCGCGACGACCGCGAGAAGGAATCCAAGAAGTACGGCCTCAAGAAGGCCCGCAAGGCCCCGCAGTACAGCAAGCGCTGATCGGCGGAGGATCGAGGAAACGAGCCCCCGCAAGGGGGCTCGTTCCGTTCCGGTGTGGAATGGTTCGGGGATGAAGTTCGGGACCGATGGGGTTCGGGGCGTTGCCAACGTGGCGCTGACACCTGAGTTGGTGCTAGCCCTCGGTCGGGCCGCGGCGCGGGTGCTGCCGCCGGGTCACGTGGTGATCGGCCGGGACACCCGGCAGTCCGGCCCCATGCTCGAAGCGGCCCTCGTGGCCGGGCTCACCGGGGAGGGGAGGAGCGTCCACCGGCTCGGTGTGGCGCCCACGCCGGCGGTGGCCTGGGTGGCCCACGACGACGGCGCGCTGGGGGCCGTGGTGTCGGCGTCGCACAACCCGTTCGGGGACAACGGCGTGAAGTTCTTCGCCCCCGGTGGCGGGAAGTTGAGCGACGAGCAGGAGGCGGCCGTCGAGGCGGAGCTCCAGCAGCTGCTCGCATCCTCCGACCGGCCCGGGGTCCCCACCGGCGCCGCCATCGGCACGGTGAGCGACCGGGCTCCGGACGTCGAGCGATGGCTCGGTGCGGTGCTGGCCTCGATCGAGCGACGCACCCTCGAGGGGCTGCGGGTGGTGGTCGACTGCGCCAACGGGGCCCTCAGCGACCTGGCCCCTCGGGCCCTCACCAGCCTCGGCGCCGACGTCACCGTGCTCCACGCGTCGCCGACCGGCACCAACATCAACGACGCGTGCGGCTCGAACCACCCCGAGTCGTTGCAGGCGACGGTCCTCGACATCGGCGCGGACCTCGGGGTGGCGTTCGACGGCGACGCCGACCGGGTGCAGGCCGTCGACGCCGGCGGTCGGTTGATCGACGGTGACCAGCTCATGGCCATGACGGCGATCGACCTCGCCGACCGCGGCCTGCTCAAGGACCGCACCGTGGTGGTCACGGTGATGACCAACCTCGGGTTCCGCCGGGCCATGGCCGAGCGGGGGATCGACGTGGTCGAGGTGCCGGTGGGGGATCGCCACGTGCTGGCGGCACTCGCGGCCCGACGGTTGAGCTTCGGCGGTGAGCAGAGCGGTCACCTGGTGTTCGCCGACCACGCCACCACCGGCGACGGCCTGCTGGCCGCGGTGCAGGTGCTCGACCTCGTCGCCCGCAGTGGGCAGCCGCTCGGCGAGCTGGCCGACAAGGCCATGACCCGGCTGCCACAGGTGTTGCGCAACGTGACCGTCGCCCGGCGTTCGGACGACCTCCTCGACCGGCTCGCCCCCGATGTCGAGGCGGTGGAGGCCCAGCTCGGTGACGAGGGCCGGGTGCTGCTGCGCCCATCGGGCACCGAGCCCCTGATCCGGGTGATGGTGGAGGCCCCCACGGCCGCGGAGGCCGAGGCGGCCGCCGAACGGCTCGTGGCCGCCGTGAGCGCGCTGAGCTGACGCCGGTCGGGCGTTGCCCGAGGAGTCGGGATTTGGTGTCCCGGGTAGCCTTTCCGGGTTCCCCCAGCGGAAGGAGCCGCCTCCGTGTGCGGCATCATCGCCCTCGTTCGCGGCCCGGGCCCTCGCCGAGCCGTCCCCACCTCTGACGTCACCGACCGGCTCGACGCGATCGCGCGCGGCCTGGACGCCGGCGACGATCGGGTGGCCGCGGCGACTGCGGTCACCGGCCTGTTGGCCGACCTCGACGCTCTCCTCGGCTCCGGCGACGGGATCGCGCTGCTGGTGCGCGACCGCGAGGTGGTCACCCGGGTCCTCGGCACGTGCCGCGAGGTGAAGGCGTGGATCGACGCCGCCGAGCGGGACCTCGATCGTGACCTCGCCGCCGGCGGGGATCGCTCGCTGGAGGACGTCAACGCCGCGCTGCTCGGCCTGAAGGACGCCTGGTGGGCGGTGGAGCGCGATCGACTCCCCACCGCGGCGGGGGTGCTCGACCTCGTCGGCCGCGGCGCGTCGTGGTCGGCCATCGAGGTGGCCACCTCGATCCAGCAGGCGTTGAGCGCCCTCGACCGGCTCGAAGTGCGAGGGCGCGACTCCGCGGGCCTCACCGTTCTGGTGCGGGATCACGGCCTCGACCTCGACGACCCGGGCCTGGCGGCGGTGGTCGCCGAGCGGGCCGCCGATCGCCTGTTCCGGTCCATGGCCGTCCGCACCGCCGAGGGCCACCTGAGCTTCGTGTACAAAGCCGCCGCCGAGATCGGGGAGCTGGGCGACAACACCCGCGCCATCCGACGGGCCATCGCCGCCGACGACCTCCTGCACCTGGCCCTCCGCGACGAGCGGGCTGCGGCCGTGGTGCTCGGCCACACCCGCTGGGCCAGCGTCGGCATCATCTCCCAGCCCAACGCCCACCCGCTCGACAGCCTCGAGCTCGAACGGGTCGACGGGCCCTACGTCACCGCCGTGCTCAACGGCGACGTCGACAACTTCGCCGACCTGAAGGCGGCCGACGGCCTCCGCGTGGCGGCCGAGATCACCACCGACGCCAAGGTGATCCCCACCCTCGTCAGCCGACGGCTCGAGGAGGGCACTGCGCTCACCGACGCCTTCCGCAACACCGTGGCCGGGTTCGAGGGCTCCGTCGCCATCGCCGCCCACGCCGCCACCGACCCCGACCACCTCACGCTGGCCCTCCGGGGCAGCGGCCAGGCCCTCTACGTCGGGCTGGCCGACGGTTGCTACATCATCGCCTCCGAGCCCTACGGGGTCGTGGAGCTCACGCCCACCTACGTGCGCATGGACGGCGAGACACCCGCCGATCCCGACAACCCCACCGCCAGTCGGGGCCAGATCATCGTGCTCGACGGGTCGAAGGCCGGCACCCTCGAGGGGATGGAGCGGCAGGCCTACGACGGCACTCGCCTCCCCGTCACCGACGCCGACCTCCTCACCGCCGAGATCACCACCCGCGACATCGACCGGGGCGCCTTCCCGCACTTCCTGCTCAAGGAGATCAGCGAGGCGCCGTCGAGCTTCCGCAAGACCCTGCGAGGGAAGCTGGTCGATCGGGGCCAGGGCCTCGAGGTGGTGCTCGGCCCGAGCGTGCTGCCCGACGAGGTCCGCGCCGATCTGGCGAGCGGCGCCATCGACCGGGTGCTCGTGATCGGCCAGGGCACGGCCCACGTGGCGGGCACGAGCCTGGCCGCCGCGCTGCGGTCTGCGCTGCCCGACGGACGGCTGCGCGTCGAGGCCCTCCCGGCCACCGAGCTGTCGGGGTTCGGTCTGCGCTCCGACATGTCGGACACCCTCATCGTCGCCATCAGCCAGTCGGGCACCACCACCGACACCAACCGCACGGTCGACCTGGCCCGGGGTCGGGGCGCTCGAGTCATCGCCATCGTGAACCGGCGGCAGTCCGACCTCACCGACAAGTGCGACGGCGTCCTGTACACGTCGGACGGGCGCGACGTGGAGATGAGCGTCGCGTCCACCAAGGCGTTCTACGCGCAGATCGCGGCGGGCTTCCTCCTCGCCTGGGCCATCGCCGGTGAGGTGGGCGGCGCCGTCGATCCCGCTCTCACCGCTGCGCTCCGGGAGCTGCCCGAGGCCCTCGAGGCCACCGTGGCCCGGCGAGCCGACATCGCCGCCGCGGCCCAGTCGTTGGCGCCGTCGAAGCGCTACTGGGCGATCGTGGGCAACGGCACCAACCGCATCGCGGCGGAAGAGCTGCGGATCAAGCTGAGCGAGCTCTGCTACAAGGCCATCGCCTGCGATGCCACCGAGGACAAGAAGCACATCGACCTCTCGTCCGAGCCGCTCATCCTCGTGTGCGCGGCCGGCCTCGAGGGGTCCACGGCCGACGACGTGGCCAAGGAGGTGGCGATCTACCGGGCGCACAAGGCCAGCCCGATCGTGATCGCCAGCGACGACCAGGCCCGGTTCGCGGCGGCGCTGCACGTCCTGTCGGTGCCCGTCACCCACCCGCAGCTCGGCTTCGTGGTGGCCTCGATGGCCGGGCACCTGTTCGGCTACGAGGCGGCGCTGGCGATCGACGCCCAGGCCCGACCCCTCCGCGAGGCCCGCTCGGCGATCGAGGAAGCGGTGGGCGACTCGGTGGCGACGGACGGCGACGCGCTCCTCCGAGGCCTGCGCCCAGCCATCACCGCGGCGTCGCAGCAGTTCTTCGACGGCCTGCGGAGCCACGCCTACGACGGGCACCTCGAAGCGAGCACCGCCGTGCGGCTGGCGGCGTCGTTCCGCTACGCGGCCGGCCTGGCTCCGCTCGAGGCCTACCAGGCCGAACACGGCCGCATCGGCACGCCGGCGGTCGTGGTCGACGACCTCACCGCCGCCCTCACCCAGGGCATCGAGGAGCTCACCCGTCCCGTCGACGCCATCAAGCACCAGGCCAAGACGGTCACCGTGGGCATCTCCCGCAGCGACGAGACGCTGCTCCAGCCGGCCCTCGTGCAGGCGGTGCTCGCGGCCGGGACGTCGCGCGACCGGCTCACCTACAAGACGCTTCGCACCCTCGCCGACCTCGATCCCACGATCGCCGAGGTCACGGGCTGGATCCGCTACGAGCTCGGCGGCGACGCGGAGGAGGGCGAGGTGCCCCTCACCGTCGTGGACCGTGGCGGGCTGGCCCGCGACATCCCGTCCCGGGCCGAGCGAGCCGGGGTCCTGCGCGGCACCAAGCACACGGTGGCCCTCGAGCGGCAGGTGTTCGTGACGCGTGGTCGGGTCGACGGCCGCACCGTCGTGATCGTCCCCGAGACCAAGGACGACCGCTCCACCGGGCTCACGCTGCTGCACGTGCGGTTCCACGACCACGTGTCGGCGGCGACCGCCCGTGCCGCGCTGCAGGGCTACCGCAGCCGCTGGGCGGCCCTTCGCGATGCTGTGCTCGAGACCGAGCCCACCTTCCGCGAGGACCTCCTCACCACCGTCCCCACCGCCGACCTGCTGGTACTTCCCCTGGCCGACCTGGCCAACCACTGGCGCAGCACCTGAGGTCCGGCGTGCTCGGGATCGGGGTGGACCTGTGCGAGGTGGAGCGGATGCGCGTGGCGTTGGCGCGCACCCCGAGCCTGCGGGCCCGCCTCTTCACCGACGCCGAGCAGGCCTACTGCGATCGTCGCAACGACCCCACCGAGCGGTACGCGGCGAGGTTCGCAGCGAAGGAGGCGGTGCTCAAGGCCATGGGTCTCGGCGTGGGTGCCTGCAAGTGGACCGAGATCGAGGTCGAGCGGGCCGAGAGCGGCGCGCCGTCGGTCCTCCTGCACGGCGGGGCTCGCCAACTGTCCGACGACCGGGGCATCGCCAACTGGCTGCTCACGCTCACCCACACCAGCCACACCGCGGAGGCCATCGCGGTGGCGCTCGGGCCCGCATGATCCCGATCGTCACCCCGGACGAGATGGCCGCCATCGACGCCGCCGCTCCCGAGCCCGTGGAGCTGCTCATCGAGCGGGCCGGCGCCGCGGTGGCGCTCGCCGCACTTC
>JALYWQ010000009.1 GCA_030852625.1 Actinomycetota bacterium | reverse complement strand
GCACCGGCGCGTCCGGACTGCGGCGATCGGCGACGAACCCGGCAGAAAGGGTCGTTCGGCCCAGTTACAGCGGAACCGTCGATCAGTACGGTCTGGTCCACGGGCGCGAACGTCGCCCAGATGCGAGCGACTCCGATGACCGAGACCACCGTCCCCGCGAGCCCGAAGCGAAGCGTCGCCACGCTCCTCGAGTCACTGGGCGTGCGGGCCCGCCGCCGAGGCGAACCGCGCACCACCATCGCCGTCGCGGGCGCGGGCTGCGCCATCGCCGTGGTCGGGATCCTGCTGATCTCGGTCGACTCCGGCTTCGGCACCGGCGGCTTCAACCGTTGGCCGGGCCTTGTGCTGAGCGCCCTCGTGGTCTTCGGCGGGCTGCTCGCCATGCGCACCGTTCCCCGGGGGCCGGTGGCCACCGCCGGCTGCGTGGCGGTGCTGCTCGGCATCCCCACCGTGGTGGTGTTCCTCACCCTCAGCACGAACCGGTTCCCGCCGTTCTCGGCCACCTCCGTCCTGTTCCTCACCACCGCCAGCTGGCTGGCCGCGTACCTCGTCGGACCGGCACGGGGCCGCACCGTCCTCCTCGGCGCCGCGCTCGTGGGAGCGTGGCTCACGCTCATCCAGGTCACCGAGGGCCCCCTCGACTTCTTCCCCATGGGCCTCCTGTTGTTCGGGTTCAACGACTCGAGCGACTACGACGGCGGCATGGAGGGGCTCTCCTTCGTGGGCGGGATGAGCGTGCCCGACCTCTTCGTCATCGGGGTGCTCTCGCTGGCCATCGGGGTCGCCTACGCCCTGGCCACCCGCTGGCTCGACAGCCGCGACTACCGGGGCGCCGGGACGGCCTTCGCCGTGGCCACCATCCCCGCCGTGCAGCTCGGCGTGGCCGCATTGGCCGACGACCTCGGGGCCGGTCTCACCGGGCTGCTCTACACCGTGGCCGGTGTGGCTCTCGCCCACCAGGGCGCCACCCTCGGTCGCCGGGCCACCAGCTGGATCGGCGGCTTCATGGTGCTCAACGGCATCGCCGTGATCGTCATCGAGGCCGCCGACAGCGCCGCCACGGCCGGCCTGCTCCTCATGCTCGTCGGCCTCTGCACCGTGTGGGCGGCCCACCTCGCCCACACCCACTTCGGCGAGCCCGCCGACACCCAGCTCAGCCGAGGCGTCCGCCCCTACCGCAAGCCCCGCGCCCCCATCACCGTCACCCCCGAGCCCTAGGGCACCAGCAGCTCGCTAGGCGCCGGACCGAACGGCGCCACACCGGCGCGTGTTGGCGGCTGTGCGCTCGGCTATTGGAGTGGGGGGTCTTGGCAGCCGTCGGCGCCGCCGCCGGGGCCGGCCGGGGTGGTCCTCGGGTAGGGCTCGACGAAGCCGGCGCCTGGGTTCTGGGTGGTGACGAAGCGCACCACGGCTCGGGCGATGGCGCCGGCCTCGACGTCCTGGAACGCCGGGTCGTTGAGGAGCTGCTCCTCGGGTGGGTTCGAGATGAAGGCCGCCTCGGACAGGACGGCCGGCACGCCAGCGGTGCGGCGGAGGATGCCGTAGTAGTCGCCGCCGTCGTTGGCGGGCCGGTACTTGGCGCCGTGGTCGGTGTCGGCCACCCAGGCGATGTCGTAGCCGGCGAAGGCGGTGGCCAGCTCCTCCCACACCAGGCCGGCGGCCCGCTTGGAATCGGCGCTGGCCCGCTGGTAGTAGGTCTCAGCGCCTGGGCCGTCGTTGGGGCCGTCGGGGTCGGCGTTGTGGTGGATCGACACGAACACGGCTGGCTGCAGCGCGGTGACGATGGCGGCCCGCGACGCGAGGGTGATCCGGTAGTCACCGGTGCGGGTGAGGACGACGGTGGCGCCGAGCGCTTCCAGCTGGCCCTTGGCCCGTTCGGCAATGGCCAGGTTCACGACCTTCTCCTGGGTCCCCCCAGGGCCCACGGCGCCGACCTCGGATCCGCCGTGACCAGGATCGAGCACCACGGTGGCGCCGCCCAGCGGGGTGCCGGCGACGGTGGCCTGGTTGCCGCATGGAGTGCGGACGACCCACGCCCCGTCGGCCCCGCCCAGGACGGCGAGCAGCACCCCCGTGGGGGTGACCACGGCCCTGGCCGCGCCGTCGGCCGGAAGGGCGGGCCACGCGATGGGGGCGGCCGTCGTCGAGGTCGAGGCCGGAACAGTGGAACTGGTGACGCTCACCGAGGTGGTGGACGCCGCGCCATCGGCGCTCGGCGAGTCGTCACCGGAACAGGCCGCCACCGCCACGAGCGTGACGACGACGACTGCCTTGAGGATGCGACGCATCCTCAGAGCATGCCCAGGTGTGATGGCACCTAGTGCGCGGGGCGCGCCGGGTGCCGCACGATCAGAGGTTCTTGACGACCTCGACCATCAGGGTGCCGGCCTCGGTGGGGTTCTGGCCCACCTGGACGCCGGCGGCCTCGAGGGCCTCCTGCTTGGCCGCCGCGGTGCCCTTGCCGCCCGAGACGATGGCGCCGGCGTGGCCCATCTTCTTCCCGGGGGGCGCCGTGACACCGGCGATGTACGACACGACCGGCTTGGTCATCTTGTCGGCGATGAAGGCGGCGGCCTCTTCCTCGGCCGAGCCGCCGATCTCGCCGATCATCATCACGGCCTTGGTGTCGGGGTCGGCCTCGAAGGCCTCCAGGCAGTCGATGAAGCTGGTGCCGGGCACGGGGTCGCCGCCGATGCCGACGCAGGTGGTGACGCCGATGTCGTTGAGCTTGAGCTCGTAGAGGGCCTGGTAGGTGAGGGTGCCGGAACGGCTCACGATGCCGACGTTGGGCTTGCCCTCCACCGGGGCCTTGGCGATGTGACCGGCGGTGATGCCGATGTTGCAGCGACCGGGGCTGATGATGCCGGGGCAGTTGGGGCCGAGCAGCTGCACGTCGGGGAAGTCGCGCTTCAGCTTGTTGAAGAACCACGCCTCGTCGTGGGCCGGCACGCCCTCGGTGATGGCGACGATGAACTTCACGCCGCCCTCGGCGGCCTCCATCACGGCGTCCTTCACGCCCGGGGCCGGGATGAAGATGCACGATGCGGTGGCGCCGGTGGCCTCGACGGCCTCGCCGACCGACGCATAGACGGGGATGCCGTCGACGTCGGTGCCGGCCTTCTTCGGGTTGGTGCCGGCCACCACCTGGGTGCCGTAGTCACGGTTCAGCAGGCCGTAGAACTTGCCCTGCGAACCGGTGAGGCCCTGGTAGACGACCTTGGTCTTCTCGTCGACGAAAATTGCCATTGGTCTCTGCTCCTACTTCCCGGCCAGGGCGACGGCGGTCTTGGCGGCTTCGACCATGGTGGGCGCGAGCTGCAACTTGTCGGACAGGTGGGGCTGGAGGATCGCCCGGCCCTCGTCGGCGTTGGTGCCGTCGAGCCGGATCACGATCGGCACGTCGATGGCGACGCGGCCCATGGCGGTGACGATGCCGTTGGCGACCTCGTCGCCCTTGGTGATGCCACCGAAGATGTTGATGAAGATCGACTTCACCTCGGGGTCGTTGTTGATGACCTCGAGGGCACCGGCCATCACGTCGGCGTTGGCGCCGCCACCGATGTCGAGGAAGTTGGCCGGCTTGCCACCCACCTGGTTGACGATGTCGACGGTGGACATGGCCAGGCCGGCACCGTTGGCGATCACGCCGACGAACCCGTCGAGGCCCACGTACTGGAGGCCCTTCTCGTGGGCCGCCTCTTCGCGCTCGTCGCGCACCTGCGTGGCTTCGTACTGCTCGTAGTCGGGGTGACGGAACGTGGAGTTGCCGTCGAGGGTGACCTTGGCGTCGAGGGCGTGGACCTCGCCGGTGGGCTTCAGGATCAGCGGGTTGATCTCGGTGAGGTCGGCGTCGCCCTCGGTGTAGGCCGTGTAGAGCTTGAGGAGGATGTCGACGGCGCCGTCGGTGGCGTCGGGGTTGAGCTTGGCCGCGGCCACCCAGGCCCGGGCCGCCTCCTCGGTGAGGCCGTCGACCGGGTCGATCCAGATCTTGGCGATGGCGTCGGGATCCTCTTCGGCCACGGCTTCGATCTCCACGCCGCCCTGGGCCGAGAGCATCCCGAGGTGCTTCTTGGCCGAGCGGTCGAGGGTGAAGCTGGCGTAGTACTCCTCGGCGATGTCGGAGGCCAGCTCGACCCACACGATGTGGACGATGTGGCCCTTGATGTCGAGGCCGAGGATGTTGGTGGCGTGCTCGCGGGCCTCGTCGACGTTGGCGGCCAGCTTCACGCCGCCGGCCTTGCCACGGCCGCCCACCTGGACCTGGGCCTTGATCACCACCGGGTAACCGATGCGCTCGGCGATGGCGACGGCGTCGTCCACCGTGGTGGCGGCGTCACCCGGCGACACCGGGATCCCGAACGTGGCGAAGAACTGCTTGCCCTGGTACTCGTAGAGATCCATCTGCGCTCCTGGCCCCGGCGGGCCCTCGGTTTCCGACCACCGCTTCGGTCGGCCGATACTAGGGGGGTGAGTCGGACCCCCCGCCAGTCGAGACCAGGGCCCCGCTGATGCCGGTCGCCCAGAGCCGCGGCCACGCCGGCAAGGCCCTGCTCATCGCCGGCGTGAGCGTCATCCTCCTGCTCGGGCTGGCCTTCCTCGTGGCCGCCGCCGCCAGCCGGGGTGACGTCGAGATCAACCTCGGCGACGACCAGTTCGAGGCCGGCCAGGTGGAGAACATCGCCAAGCGGATCGAGCGCGACGGCGGCCTCCCCGTGCTCTACCAGGACCTGGTGGGCGGCGACCGCGACATCTTCGTCCAGCACCTCGGCGACGATCCGCAGACGGGCTGGTCGGCCTTCGGCGCCTTCGTGCCCGACGACCCCGAGTGCCGGATCGAGATCGACCGCGACGCCGAGACGCTCGTGAACGCCTGCGACCCGGACGTCACCTATCCCCTCGGGGGCAAGGGCCTGCGCTTCTACCCCGTGTTCGTCGACGACGGCGACCTCTTCGTCGACATCAATGAGCTGAGCACCACTACTACTGCCGGCGAGTGACGCTCAGCCGAACAGGGCCAGCAGCTCGTTCTTCTGGACCTTCTCGGTGCCGGTGCGGGGCAGCTCGTCCACGGCGATGAAGCGCTTCGGCACCTTGTAGTCCGAGAGGCTCTTCGCCGCGAACCCGGCCAGGTCGGCCGACTCGAGGTCGGTCCCCTGGGCCAGGCGGACGACGGCCGCGGGCACCTCGCCGAGGCGCTCGTCGGGCAGCCCCACCACGGCCGCCTCCAGCACGGCGGGATGCTGCTCGAGCGCCTTCTCCACCTCGAGGGCGTAGACCGAGTAGCCGCCGTGCTTGATGACGTGCTTGGCCCGGCCCTCGAACGCGATCATCCCGAAGCGACCCTTGCGGGCCAGGTCGCCGGTGCGCAGCCAGCCGTCGTCGGTGCGCACCGCGGCGGTAGCCGCGGCGTCGCCCCAGTACGACTCGAGCACGCCGGGCCCGCGCACCTGGAGCTCGCCGATCTGTCCGGACGCGACCTCCACCCCGTCGTCGCCCACCACGCGCAGGTCGTAGCCCGGCAACGCCATGCCCAGCGAGCCGTCGCCCCCACCGCGGCCGAGGTACGGCAAGGAGATCTTGCCGGCCACGCCGCCGCCCACCTCCACCATCCCGTAGCCCTCTGCGAACACCGCCTCGCCGACGGGGCCGACGAACGGCAGGGTGATCGACGCGCCCATCTTCTTGAACCGCTGGGCCAGCTCGACGGGCATGGCGTCGGCACCGGAGCCCCAGACCCGCACGGATCGAAGGTCGCGCTGCTCGGCCCCGGCTTCGTCGAGCATGCGGTACATCGCCGGCACCCCCATGAAGAGGGTGGCCTTGCGCTGCTCGATGGCGTCGAGCACCTTCACCGGGTTGAAGCGCGGCAGGAGGTAGGTGCGGACGCCGGCGGCTGCCATGCCGACCAGCGCTGCGAACCCGAAGATGTGGGCGACGGGGAGGGCGAGCACCGCCTCCCCTGCGATGAGCCACGACGGCGCCAGCGCCGCGCTGGCCGCCTGGCCCACGAGCGAGCGGTGGGTGAGGGCGGCGCCCTTCGGCTTACCGGTGGTCCCCGACGTGTAGAAGAGCGCGGCCACGTCGCCCGGCTCGGCCGGGTGGGCGTCGGCCAGCGGCTCGCCCCCGTCGACGGCCACGGCCGATCGCAAGGTCAGCACCGCCCCGGAGTCACGGACGACGTGGTCGACCTCCTCCTTGCGCATCTGGTCGTTCACCGGCGCCGGGATGCACCCGGCCCGGGCGACCGCGAAGCAGAGGAGCAGTTGCTCGTAGCCATTGGGGGTGGCGATGACGACGACCTCACCCGGCTTGGCCTTGGCCGCCACGCCGCCCGACCAGCGCCGAACCCGCTTGGCCGCCTGGGCATAGGTGAGTTCGAGCCCACCGTCGGCCTCGGTAACGAGCAGCCGATCGCCGTGCACCTTCTCCAGGCGATCCATCAAGGTGCCGAGCGTGACGTCTCGGCGCAGGGCGAGGGTGGCACGCTCGATGGTCCTGACCATGGGCGTCTGGTCTACCCCCGGGGGCGTCGACGCAGCCAACGGCGGTCGGACATCAGAGGACGAGTCGGAAGAACCGGGCCTCCGGGAGCGGGTTGTGGCGGTACGGCTCGGTCGGTTCGAACCCCAGGCTCGTGTAGGTGGCGATGGCCGCCGTCATGCTCGCCACCGTGTCGAGCAGGAGCTCCCGGTAGCCGAGCACCGCGGCGGCGTCGACGGCTGCCGTGGCCAGCGCCCGCCCGATGCCCTTCCCGCGCCCGGCGGGCGCGACGTACATCCGCTTGACCTCACCGACCCCGTCGCCGAAGCGTCGCACGCCGACGAACCCCACCGCCTCGTCGCCCTCCACGGCCAGCAGCGCGGCGCCCGACGGCGGTCCGTACTCCATCGGCAGCTCGGCCAACTCCCGGTCGAGGTCCTGGAAGTCGATCTCGAACGGGAGCTCGGCGAGGTACTCGCGGATGAGCCGGTCGACTGCGGCCCACCCTTCGGGTGTCGACGCCTGGACGACGAGCGTGCTCACAGCTTCTTGAGCGGAGCCCAGGAGAGGAGGAGCCGCTTCTCTCCCACCTGTGGGAAGCGGATCACCACCTCGGCCTTCTCCCCCGACCCCTCGATGTCGATGATCACACCCTCACCGAAGGTGGCGTGCACCACGTCGTCGCCCACCTGGAGCCCGAGGGCCTCGGCCCCGTGCTTGGCCGGGCCGGTGCTCGGGCGCAGGGCCCGCTCGACGATGCGCTCTCTGTTGGCGGCCACACCCGCGCCGCGCGACCCGTAGCCGCCGCCCCGCCCGCCGCTGCCGCTGGTGGCGTAGGTGCGCCCGCCCCGGCTGGCCCGGCGCTGCTCGATCACCTCGATGAGGTCGCTCGGGATCTCGTCGAGGAAGCGGCTGGGCGGGTTGTACTGCGTGCCGCCGTAGAGGGTTCGGCTCCACGCGTGGGTCAGGTAGAGCCGTTCCTGGGCCCGGGTGAGGGCCACGTAGGCCAGGCGCCGTTCCTCCTCCAGCTCGTCGGGGTCGCCGATCGAGCGGAGGTGCGGGAACACGCCGTCCTCGAGGCCGACGATGAACACCACCGGGTACTCGAGCCCCTTGGCGGCGTGGATCGTCATCAGCACCACCTGGCTGGCGTCGTCGATGTCGTCGGCGTCCGACACCAGGCTCACGGCCTCGAGGAACTCGTCGATGGACTCCGACTCCTGGGCCGAGCCCACCAGCTCGGCGAGGTTCTCGAGCCGGCCCTCGGCCTCGATGCTGTGCTCGGCCCGGAGCTCGTCGAGGTAGCCCGACCGTTCGAGGAGCTGCTCGAGGAGGTCGGCGGCCCGGTCCTCCTCGGCCAGGTCGGCCACGCTGTCGAGCAGACCGAGGAACTGCTTGATCCCCTTCACCGCGGTGCCGCTCACACCGGCGTCGTCAGCCCGGCGGAGGGCGTCCATGAACGACAGCCCGCGGGACGAGGCGAAGGCATCGAGCTTGCCGATGCTGGAGTCGCCGATCCCGCGCTTGGGGGTGTTGAGCACCCGCTTCACCGACACCTCGTCGGTGGGGTTCATCACGGCGCGCAGGTAGGCCAGCGCGTCCTTCACCTCGCGGCGGTCGTAGAACCGGGTGCCGCCGATCACCTTGTAGGGCACGCCCATCCGGGTGAGGTGCTCCTCGATCACGCGGCTCTGCGCGTTGGCTCGGTAGAACACGGCGATCTCGTCCCACCGCGTGGTGCCCCCGTCGTGGAGCTTGGCCACCTCACGGGCCACGAACTGGGCCTCGTCGGTCTCGTCCTCGCCGTGGTACCGAACGATCAGATCGCCGTCGCCCTTCTCGGTCCACAGCTCCTTGCGACGTCCGCTCACGTTGTTGGCGATGACCGCGTTCGCCG
>JALYWQ010000484.1 GCA_030852625.1 Actinomycetota bacterium | reverse complement strand
CGGCGAAGGCCACACCCGCGGCGCCGACGACGGCGTAGGGCCGCAGTCCGTGGGCCGCCCGACCGACCAGTGACGTGCTCCGGTTGGCCGGCAGCGCGACCGGCAACTGGCCGGCGGCGGCCAGCGCGGCACGGCGGCGACGCTGGTAGCGGAGGTCGAGGGCCCCGAGGCCCACTGCACCTGCGATGGCGGCGACGCCGAGCGGGAGGAGTGCCCCACCGCGGCACTGCCGAGGTCGCTGTTCGTGCACCGATTCGCAGCGGTCGGTCAACGGCCCCGTGGCGACCTGGGTCGGGCCGTCGATCGACGGTCGCGGCCCGCTCCCCACAGCGGGGACGGATCCGGGCGTCGGAGCGGGCAGTGGGGTGTTTAGATCCGAAACCTCGGCGGCACCGCCGAGGAGGTCCTCGAGCACCAGATCACCGGAGGCGGCCTCGGCTCCGCCCACGGTCACCGACAGCGACCCCTGGCCGCCCACGATGGACGTGGCCGCATCGGTGAGCAGGAACAGCAACCCAGCGGTGCCCACCTCAGCGGTGACCTGGTCGTAGAGCGCACGTCGCTGCTCGCGGGTGACCTCGAGGATCGGGCCGAGGACGGCGGCGCCCAGCGGCGAGTCCTTCAGCTGCACGCCGAGCGGGGTGATGTGGACCCGTTCGCTGCTGCCGACCGTGCGCTCCAGCTGCGGCAGCTGCACGTTGATGCCGACCGGGGCCAGCACGGTGTTGATGAGCACCCCGAGCACCGCCAGCGAGTCGCTCGGCACGTCGACCCCACCGATCACCGCCCGAGCGACCTCGAAGGTGGCGGACGAGCGGGCCCCCTCACCCGTCCGGTGGAAGGCCTCCCAGCGGAGCCCGGAGAGCTGCACGAGGCCGGCGACGTCCAAGTCGACCGTGACCACGGCTCGGGCCTCCCGGGTCGTCTCGTCGATCGTCGTCGTGGTGGCCTCGGCCCTGCCGGCGGCGACCCGCACCAGCCCCTCCGACAGCGACGCGACCGACGTGGCGGCGTGCGCCCGGGGCTCGTCGGTGGCCGCCACCTCCTTCTCCCCGCCCCCGATCCCACCGAAGATCGGGTAGTCGACGTCGGACCGCTCGGCGGCGCCGCCGCGGTTGTCGACGCTGATGGACTTCGGGAGCGCATCGGGGTCGACATCGCCCAGCGCGACGAGGAGCTCACCGATGATCCCGAGGTCGAGCGTGTCGGCCTGGGCCTGGGCCACCCGGTTGGTGACCTTGGCCAGGGCCACGCCCACGGAGCTGGTGAGGGCCAACGACCCGACCGAGGGCGCCACCCTTGCCACGACGGCCTGGGCGTCGGCCTGGCTCCCTCGGGTGGCCCCCGGCGGGAGCGTGGAGGGCGGCTCGGCCTGGCCGGCGCCCGGCGCGGGGTGCAGGAGCGACAAGGCCACCGCCAGCACGGCGACCACGAGCAGCCGCCATCGGCGGGGACGCCGAAGCACCATCAGTGGTCGGACCCGAGGGCGTCGATGATCGACATCCTCGACGCTCGGCGAGCGGGCCGGACGGCGGAGAGCCCGCCGATCACCAGGCCACCGACGGCGATGGCGACGAGGCCGCTGACCGGCAGGGCGAAGACCACCAGTCCGAAGTCGCGGAGGGCTTCGACGAGCGTGGACCCGATGGCCATGCCGACGACCACGCCGACGATCGTTCCCAGCAGACCGATGACCACCGCCTCCCAGTGCACCATGGCTCGGACCCCCGAACGGTCCATCCCGATCGACCGCAGCAACCCGAGCTCCCGGGTGCGTTCGTGCACGGTCAACGACAAGGTGTTCGAGATCCCGAGCACCGAGATCACGACCGACAGGAGGAGCAGCCCGTAGATCAGGGTGACGAAACCGCCGACCTGCTCCTGGAGGTCTTCGACGAACTCGTCGCGGGTGAAGGCCCACACGTTGGGGGTGGCGGTCAGGGCCGACCGGATCGCGGCCATGGTTGCGCCGGGATCGGCGCCGGACTCGAACGTGCCGGCGACCTGCACGTCTCGGGGTTGTTCGGTGATCGAGCTGTAGGCGCGCCGGGTCACCGTGAAGTACCCCAGCACGTTGGGATCGTCGCTGATCCCCACCACCTCGAGCGTCAGGGCGCGCCGCCCGCCGGTGTTGTAGCTGACGAGGTCGCCGAGGCCGAGGCCGTAGCGACGAGCCACGACGCGGTCGACGAGGATGCCGTCGTCGCGCAGGTCGCCGGCGTCGCCCTCGTCCATGGCCGGCACCAGGATGGGCCCGATGCCGGCCACGTCGATCGACGTGACGCTCTCGACGGTGGACGACCCGTCGGGAAGGGTGATCTCCCCCCGCTCGTAGCCCATCGCGGCGGCGCGACCGACGCCGGGGACCTCGGCCACGGACGCCACGACCGATTGCGGGATCGGCGTCGAGATCATCCCGTTGGGAAGGGTGAGGCCACCGCCGCTCGTCACGATGAAGTCGCCCTCGAACCCGCGAGCGGTGTCGGCGGTGATCGATTCCCGGGCCGACGATGCGAAGGCCATCACGAACACCACGAGGGCGACGCCGATCATCACCGCCGCCGACGTGGCCGAGGTGCGGCGGGGACTGCGCACCGCGTTGTCGATGGCCATCTGACCGTTGATCCGGCTGAGCAGCGCGACGAAGGAGCGCGACAGGAGCAGGAGCCGACCGATCACGAACGGGCCCCCCAGCACGAGGGCCACGACCACCAGCACCCCGCCGAGGCCCACTCGCGGCAGCGCCCGGGGATCGCCCTGCGACCGCCAGGCCGACGATGCCAGGAGCCCGCCGACCAGCACGCCGGCGACGCCGACGACGGCGCGCCAACGGGAGCCGGCCGACTCGTCCACCTCCTGCTCCCGGAACGCCGCGATCGGGGGCACGCGCGTGGCCCGCATCGCAGGGAGCAGGGCGGCCAGCATCGTGGCGCCGATCCCGACGCCGAACGCCAGCGCGGCAGTGCCGGAACGGACCGCGAGCTGGTCGGTCGGGAGGGCGCCGCCGAGCGCGTCGAGCAGCTGGTTGATCAGCCGGGCCACGCCGATGCCGACGGCCAGGCCGATGGCCGAGCTGACCACTCCCAGCGCGAAGGCCTCACCCAACACGGAGCCGAAGACCTGCCCGCGGCTGGCCCCGAGGGCGCGCAGGAGGGCCAGCTCCCGGGTGCGTTGGGCCACGAGGATCGTGAAGGTGTTGGCGATGACGAAGGTGCCGACGAGCAGGGCCACCCAGCCGAACACGACGAGCACCATGCTGAAGAAGGTGAGGTCGCCGGACCGGCCCTGGGCCAGCTCGTCAGCGGCCTCGGCGCCGGTGCGGACCTCGAGGTCGGGGCGGTCGGCCTGCAGCTGCTCGAGCACGTCGCCCACCGACTCGCCGCTGGCCACGTCAACCCGCACGACGTCGACGAGCCCGTCGAGCCCCGCGAGCCGCTGCATCTCCTCGAGGGCGAAGGCCGCGGTGACACCGCCCCCCTCGCTGGTGGCCGAGCCGATGCGGAAGGTGCCGACCAGCGTGAAGGTCTCCGGCCCGAACTGGTCGAGGACGGTGACCTCCTCCCCCACCGCCAGCTGGCCCCGATCGACGGCGTCGACGTTGAGGGCGATCTCCTTCGGCCTCACCGGTGCCCGGCCCACGTCGATCCGGTAGGGCGTGAGCTCTTCGTCGTCGATCCAGCTCTCGAAGACGGTGGCCGACCCGAAGTCGGTGTTGATCGTGCCGCCCCATCGGTTGAGCACCCGGTTGGTGCCGTAGGTGCCGTAGATCTGGAGGTGGCCGGCGGCGGCCGCGATGCCGTCGGTGGCCGCGAAGAGGTCGACCTCCTCGACGGGCAACGGGTCGCGGTCCCGGAGGCTCGACACCGGCTCCGGGTTGGTCACCACCAGATCGACCCCGTCGAGGGTGGAGCCGAAGAGGTCATCAGCGGCTGAGGAGACGGTGCCAGCCAGGATCAAGGTGCCCGACATGAACCCCACGCCCAGCACGATGGCCAGGGCGGTGGAGAGGAGCCGTCGTCGTTGCCGCCACACCGAGCGGAGCGTGAGTCGCCCCATCCGCCAGGACCGTAGCGGGGCCGGCGCGGAGGCTGTAGTCGAGCGACCGGATCAGCCGTCCCGACGGGCGAACACGACGCCCCCCGCCACGGCGACGGCGGCCGCCACGCCGACCATCGTGAGGGCCCCGGCAAGGGTGCCCCCCGGGAAGGCCTCGGAGTCCGACAGCTGGCCGCCCTCGACGATCTGGGTGACCACCGTGCCGGGGCTGGCCCCCACCACCCACGGCTCGAGCCCGCCGAGGAGGCCGCCGGCGGCCTTGGGGAGCAGGACGGCGAGGACGACGATGGTGATCGCCGCGGTCGGTGAGCGGGTGAGGATCCCGGTCGCGGCCGCCATCACGCCCACGGCGACGACGGCGAGCACCAGCCCGACGAGGGCGCCGGGGTTGCCGAGGCCGAGGTCGTCCTCGGGGGTCACGGCGAGGACGATGAGCCACGCGACGAAGGCCGACAGCAATGCTCCGAGGGCGGCGATGGCCGCCGTGGCGGTCAGCTTGGCGACGTAGAGCCGCAGCCGATGGGGCACCGCCGCCATCGACACCACCATGGTCTGGAGGGCGTACTCCCCCGCCGTGAGCGTGGCGGCCCAGGCGCCGAAGGCGAGCAGGCCGACCACCGAGCCGGTGGCCGCGCCGCTGGTGACGGTGTCGTCCACCCCGAGCCCGTCGGTGGCGGCGACGACCAGCGAGGTGAGCGGGATGGCGAGCGCGGCGAGGGCGGCTCCCACGACGAGGCCCCGCACGGTGGTGACCTTGAGGAGCTCGGCCCGGACGGCGTGCCTCACGGTTGCGGCACCAGCTCGAGGTAGCGGTCTTCGAGGGATGGGCGCTTCCGCCGGCCGGCGGGCGGTGCCAGGAGCTCCACGAGCGTCCCCTCCGCCACCACGCGGCCCTGGTCGAGCACCACCACGTCGTCGGCGACCTGCTCCACCTCGCCCATCAGGTGGCTGCACACCAGCACGGTCCGGCCGGCGTCGGCCAGGGTCCGGAGCACCACCCGCAGCCAGCGGATGGCGCCGACGTCGAGGCCGTTGTGGGGCTCGTCGAGGATCACCGCAGCCGGGTCGCCGATGAGCGCCGCGGCCAGCCCCAGCCGCTGGCGCATCCCGAGCGACATCTGCCCCGCTTGCAGGTCGGCGATGTCGCCCAGGCCGACCAGCTCGATCACGTCGGCCACCGAGCTGCTCGGCAAGCCGTTGGTGGCCGCCAGCACGGACAGGTGACCTCGGGCCGTCCGCCGCGGGTGCACGGCGTCCGGGGTGAGGTGGGCGCCGGCGACGCGCAACGGGCTGGCGTGCTCGGCCAGCGCGCGGCCGCCGATCGTCACCCGCCCCGAGGTGAGGTGGGCGACCCCGAGGATGGCCCGGAGCATCGTCGACTTCCCGGCGCCGTTGGGACCGAGGAAGGCCGTGACCCGCCCGGGCTGGGCGGAGAACGACACGTGGTCGAGCACGGTGATCCCGTCGATCACCTTGGTGGCGTCGACGACATCGATGGCCACCGTGGGCCGAGGGTCGGCGACGCTCCTAGGAACCATCGGGCGCCCGCTCGGCGGGCTCGAAGACGCCTTCGAGGTGCCAGAGCCCGGTGAAGCTGTTGAAGGCGCCGCCCTCGATGTAGCTCGTCCACTCCAGCACGAAGGCGCCAGTTTCGGGGTCGTAGGTGCCGGTGGCCCCGTCGCCGGTCACCGTGGCCTCGGGCGCAGATTCGAGGAACCGCTCCGCCACCCAGTCGTAGACCCGCTCGGCCTCTTCCTGGCCGACGGCCTTGGCGCCGGTGCTCGACACCGGCTTGGGGGCGCCCTGGTTGAACTCCTGTCCGTTCCACGACGCCGCCCACGAGGAGAGGTCGGCGGTGAGCTGGCCGTCGTCGTTGACCACCGTGGGCGGGGCGACCTCGGTCTTGGTCTGCGGGTCGACGGGGTTGGTGGAGATCGAGAAGTCGACGTTGAACCACTTGGTCGGCATCGTGATGGCGTTGGCCAAGGAGTTCCCGTCGGCGTCGAAGCCCGGGCTCGGCTCGGACTGGTAGCCGCCGGTCCGCAGCCCGCCCGACGTGCCGGGCGCGAGGAGCGTGGCCTGCCCACCCTCGACCGGTGAGTTGGCGTTGATCATGTACGGCCCGTTGTCGATGTCGGCGTCGGGTTGCAGCATCCGGAAGTAGGTGCCGGTGAGCTGGTCGCCTTCCACGGCGCCGGGCGTCAACCGGAAGAGGCCGACGAGCTCGACGCCGTCGCTGCTCGCGGTGCTGGCGTCGTCGCCGCCGCAGCCGGCGCTCACCCCCGCGAGGAGCAGGGCGGCGAACGCGATCGAGATCGGACGGCGAACTCGGGAGGTGCGCATCAGGGGGTCTCCTTCGGGGGGCGGATCCAGCGACGGGGCCAGGCGGCGACGGCCAACCCGGCGCTGAGCGCGCCGAGCCCGACCAGGAGCCATGGGAGGGCCGAGAGCCCGGACGAGGCGAGCGGCACGAGGCCGTCGAGGTCCTCGAGGGCCCCGTAGTCGTCGAGGTTGTCGTTGAGCGTGCCGACCAGCTCGGCGAGGTCGGACGAGACCTGCGGCCAGCCGGCCACGAGGGCGGCGATCGGCGGCGCGGCGGCGTCCGGTCGGGGCACGGCCTGGAAGCCGGTGTCGAGCTCGCCCACGGCGTGCACGAGCACGACGAAGTCGCGCTGCAGTTGGCGCACCTCGCCGGCCTGCATCACCGGCGCCAGCGAGTCGAGCATGCGGCCGCCGGCGCGGGCCCCGCTCGGGAGGTCGCTGAGGAAGGGGTAGGCGACGAGCGCGGCGCCGGCGAGGATCAC
>JALYWQ010000467.1 GCA_030852625.1 Actinomycetota bacterium | reverse complement strand
GGCCTGGCCCGGCTGGCCGGCGAGCCCGGCACCCGCGCCTTCGGGACCCCCGCGCCGCCGGATCCGACCGATGAGCCCACGCCCGAGCCGTCGCCCGAGCCGGGGGCACCAGGCGTCCGCGCCTTCGGTGGCGACCCGGCCACCCCCGCCGCTCCGGACCCGTCGGACTTCGACGACCTCCCGACCCCGAGCGGCGTGCGCATCGACGCCCCCACCGCGGGGCCCGATCCCGAGCCTCCGGACGAGGAAGTCGACGAGGACGAGCTCACCGATGACGCCGGTCCGATCTCCGGTTCGGTGCAAGCGGTCGGCCCCGAAGCGCCCGGCATCGACTGGGGGGTCGGACCCGAAGCCCTGAAGCCACAACGTCGCCCGTCAGGGTGGCACCTCGACGAGGACGGCAACCCGATCGGGGAGCCGTTCGAGCTGCCGAAGCGCAGCGTGGGCCAGCAGTACCGCCACGCCCCGATCTGGGCCCGCATCGCCATCCCGCTCGTGGCCCTCGGGCTGGTGGCGCTGGCCGTGACCTCGCTCCTCGGCGGGAGCGATGGCGACGGTGAAGGCGCCGACCGGCTCTTCAGCACTCGCGACGGCACCCTCGACGAGGAGGAGCTCGACGAGCCCGGCATGGACGATGCCCTCACCCGAGCCCGGCAGCGGGGCGTCCCGGCCGAGATCAACGACAAGGACCTCAGCGGGCTGATCAAGGGGGTGTGCACGGCGGCACGGCGCTCGTTGGTGTCCCTCAGCCTCAGCCAGGCCCTCGTCGACACCGGGCTCGAGGTCGGCGACCTCGGCGAGGCTGCCACCGCCATCGGCAACGGGTCACTCGAGTACTGCCCGGACCAGGAAGCGGCCCTCGGTCAGGTGGTGAGCGTGCTCATCACGAGGACCCAACGGATGCTCGCCACCTCCACCACCACCTGAATCAGTCGAACTGGCCGATCACCACGGGGGCGTTCTTGGACTGCTGAACGCCGCCGGACTCCTCGTCGGTGATGGCGAGGGCCGCCACCGGGTCGTGGGCCTCGAAGGCCACGACCTCGTTCGGTTGGGCGCCGAGGACGCCCAGCGACACGAGGCCCCCGCTCGTCTGGCCCCAGAGCTGGTAGGTGCGGCCGGGGTCGAGGGCCGGCAGCCGGTCGGTGAGCAGGTAGCCGGTCCCGGTGGGGAGGAGCACCGCGGTGACCACCGGGGAGCCGTCGGCTGACGCCAGCTGCACCCGCTGCGAGGCGGGGTCGGCCAGCGCGGCGGTGGCGGCATCCTGGATCACCTCGCCACGCATCGCGGTCTGGAGCTCGGCGATGCGGTCGTCCTGTCGCACGACCTGCACGCCGAGACCCGCGATCACCGCCACGGAAGCCGCCACGGCGGCTCCGGCCACCGCAGTGCGGAGCCGGTTGCGGCGCCGTTCGTCCAGGCTCACCACCCGCCCGGGAGCTCCCGTAGGTAGCTGGAGCCGCATCGGGGGCGGGGCCTGGTCGAGCTCGCCGATGATGCGGTCCCACACCCCGTCGGGGGCGTCGCCGCCCTGGTTGCCGAGGGTGGTGGCGACGAAGATGTGGTCGGCCAGCTCGGCACGGCACTTGGGGCACTCGGCGAGGTGGGCCTCCACCCGCTCCCGCTCGTCGGGGTCGACGGCGTTGAGCGCGAAGGCGCCGAGGAGCTCGGCGATCTCCTCGTGGCGGTCGATCGAGCGGCGGCTCACCCGTCGACCCCCGGCCCGACGCTCGCCAGCTCGCCCCGCAGTCGCTGCAGCCCGACCCGGATCCGACTCTTCACCGTGCCCTCCGGCTGGTCCAACATCACCGCGACCTCACGGTAGGTGTGCCCGCCGAAGTAGGCCAGCGTGATGACCTCCCGCTCGGCGGTCGGGAGCGACGACAGCGCGTCGCGCACCTTCTCGGCCACCGCCAGGTCCACCACCTCGTGCTCGAGGTCGTAGCCGCCCTCCGCGGTGCGCCGGGCGTCCCGCTCCTCCCGTCGCTTGCGCGACGTCTCCGAGCGGAGCTGATCGATGGCCCGGCCGTGGCACTGGGCGAGGAGGTAGGAGCGCAGGCTGCCCCGCTCGTGGTCGAACTTCTCCGGGTTGTTCCAGAGGCGCAGGAACACCTCCTGCACGATCTCCTCGGCCATGGCCGCGTCGATCAGCAGGCGGCGGGCCAGCGCGAAGACCGCACCTGCATGGCGCCGGTAGGCCTCGGCCAACGCCTCCTGCTGGTAGCGGCCGATGCCGACGACGAGGACGGCGTCGCTGCTGTCGGCGAGGGGCGGGGGCGTGGCCATGCGCTGGTTCTACGGAGCCGGGGCCCGTTCGGATGTCACGTGCCGGCCCGATCGAATCGGCTCACGACCTCGACGTGGGAGGTGTGGGGGAAGAGGTCGACGACGGTGGCATTGCGGAGCACGTAGCCGGACTCCGTGAGCAGGCGGGCATCCCGCCCGAGCGAGGCCGGGTCGCAGCTGATGAGGGCCACGCGGTCGGCGCCGGTGGCCACCACCTTGGCCACCCCCTTGGGGCCGAGTCCGGCACGCGGTGGGTCGGCGACCACGGCGTCGGCGTGGGTCGGTCCCCAGTGCTCGACGTCGGCCTTCACGATCCGGTGGTCGATCCCCTTGAGGTTGACCCGGGCATCGGCGATCGACGACGCGCCCTGCTCGACGAGGGTGACGTGGCTGGCGGGCACGGCCAGGGCGAAGAGCCCCACGCCGCCATAGAGGTCGACGAGCCGGCGGTCGTCCGGCGTGGCGTCGAGCGCCGCGGTCACCGCGGTGACGAGGGCCTCGGCACCGTCGGGCCGGGACTGGAAGAACGAGCGGGCCGAGACCCGCCAGCGCTGGCCGGCCAGCTCCTCGTGGTACCAGGCCCGGGTGCCGGACCGGAGCGCCGCTTCGCCGACGACCCGCACGCCGTCGGGCACCGTCGTGCCGCCTCCCGAACCGGCCACCACCACGAGCCGCTCCCCGGTGCCGGCGCCGGCGCGCAGGACCACCTCGCCGTCGGGGTAGCGCCCGTCGATGACGAGCTCCTCGAGCAACGGGTGGGCGACGAGGCACGGGCCGACCTCGACCACGTCGTGGGACGCCCGGCGCCGGAACCCGAACCGCCCGTCGACGGCGACCCCGCGCAACGTGGTGCGGTAGCCGGCGGCCGGTAGGTCGGGCCCGAGGTCGACCTCGACGTCGAGGCGAGCCTGGCGACGGAGGGCATCGGTGACGATCTGGCCCTTCAGGCGCCGCTGCGCGGAGGGGGCGACGTGCTGCCAGTCGCACCCGCCGCAGCCGGCGGCCACGAACGGGCAGGGCGGCTCGACACGGTCCGGCGACGCCATGAGCACGTCGACGACGTGGCCTCGGGCGAAGTCCTTCTTGCGCTGCGTGATGGCCACCCGCACCCGCTCGCCCGGCAGGGCCCCTTCCACGAAGGTGACCCGCCCCTCGTCGCGGGCCAGCCCCGCGCCGCCGGCGACGACTGCCGTGACCTCAAGTTCGGCCGTCTGCCCGACCGTGGCGACGCCGTGCTCCACCACCAGCACGCTACCGGCGCGCCGGGGTCGTTCCTGGCCCCGCTAGCCTCCGCTCCGTGAGCAACACGCCCGACCTCCCGCCGATGCCCGTCGCCCAGAACCCGCTGGGCAACCCCACCGCGGAGATCTTCAACCGCCTGCTCAAGGACCGCATCGTGATCCTGGGCACCGATGTCAACGACGACATCGCCAACATCGTGTGCGCCCAGATGCTGTACCTGGAGGGCGAGGACGACGACAAGGACATCTGGCTGTACATCAACAGCCCGGGTGGATCGGTCACCGCCGGCATGGCGATCTACGACACCATGCAGTTCGTGAAGCCCAACGTGGCCACGATCTGCATGGGCCTGGCCGCATCCATGGGCCAGTTCCTGCTGTGCGCCGGGGAGCCGGGCAAGCGCTACGCCCTGCCGCACGCCCGCGTCATGATGCACCAGCCCTCCGGCGGCATCCGGGGCCAGGCCAGCGACATCGCCATCCAGGCCGAGCAGCTGATCTACATCAAGCGACTCATGGCCGAGCGCATCGCCTTCCACTCCGGTCAGACCGTTGAGCAGATCCAGGAGGACTCGGAGCGGGACCGCTGGTTCACCGCCGAGCAGGCCAAGGACTACGGCCTCATCGACTCGGTGATCCTGCGCCGCGGCCAGATCCTCTAGCGCTCGTCCTCCGGCGCCGTTCGAACGGCGCTGCTCGGCCCACCGACGGCGGCCGTCGTGGACGTGGCGCATCGGGTGTCCTGGAAGCGCTGCAGGTCGGTGGCCGCGAGGTTGGCCTCGCTGGCCTCGTCGGCCAGGCCGTTGACCGCGGCCGCCACCGCAGTGGGGTCGTCGGGGTCGACGTCGCTCAGCGCCTCGTGGAGGGCCCGCACGTAGACGAGCTGGCGATCGAGCTCGTCGCGGCCCTCGTCGGGCATGGCGTCGCGGATCTCGTCGAGGTGCAGCTCCATGGCGCCCAGGGTCTCCAGGGCGCGCGGCACGTCAGTGGGATCGAAGTCCTCGGCCAGCTGGGCCATCTGTGGGCTGGCGAACAGCACCCCGCACACGCCCTCCGCGGTGCGTTCGGTGCCCCCGTCATCGCCGCTGCACGCGGCCGTCGAAGTCAGGGCGAGGAGCGCCCCGACGATCAGGGCGAGCGGCCTACGAACCACTCGGCTTGTCGTCAGCCTCGGAATCGAGGCCCCGCACGGCGTCCTTGGCCTTGTCGACCGCAGAGTCGATCTTGTCGGCGTGCTTGCCCTTGGTCTTGTCGTCGACCACGTCAGCGACCTTGTCGAGGGCACCTTCGATCTGCTTCGACCGACCCTTCACCAGGCCGGGCAGCTTCTTGCGAGCATCGTCGAGGAACCCCATGGTGCGTCTCCCTAGGTCAGCCGCGGGTGGCTTCGGCCAGCGTACGCAGCTCGCCGACGGCGTGGGCCAGCCCCTGGGGATCCCGGTAGAGGGCCGAGCCGGCCACGAGCACGTTGGCGCCTGCGGCCGCGGCGGCCTCGATGGTGGTGGGCCCGATGCCGCCATCGACCTCGAGGTCGACGTCGTGGCCGCCCTCCAGGATCATGCGGCGGACCTCGGCGATCTTGGGCTCCATCGTGGCGATGTAGGCCTGGCCGCCGAACCCGGGGTTCACGGTCATCACGAGCACGAGGTCGCAGAGGTCGAGCACGTGGGCCACTGCGCTGGCCGGCGTGGCCGGGTTGAGCGCCACGCCCGCCTTGGCGCCGAGGTCGCGGATGTGGCCGAGCGTGCGGTGGAGGTGCTGGCAGGCCTCGGCGTGCACGATGAGCAGTTCGCAGCCGGCCTCCACGTAGCGGGGGGCCAGCTCGTCGGGGTCGAGCACCATCAGGTGGGCCTCGAAGAGCACCGACGCGTGGGGACGGCAGGCGGCGATCACGTC
>JALYWQ010000457.1 GCA_030852625.1 Actinomycetota bacterium | reverse complement strand
CGGCGACACCCCGCTCGATCCGCCAAGCACCACCGCCCCACCGCACCGCACGTCGCCGCTCCGGGCCCGGCCGAAGTAGACAGGAGGCCGCGGGCAGGATCGGTGACAGGAGGGCCACGGTGAGGCTGGCGCGTTGGGTGCTCGCCACAGCGATGGTGGCCGTCCTCGCCGGCACGCTCCCGGCCCAGGCCGACGAACCGGCGGACCCGTCGGCGCCCGGCGCCGCGCTCGTGGAGGTGTGCGCCACCAGTGGCCTGGCCGGCCTGCCGGAGCTGGGGCCGGGCCTCTGCGCCACCGTGGAGGCCGGTGCGGTGCTGCTCGCCGCGGTGTGCGGGCACCTGCCGGTGGACCCCGACGCATGCGCCGACCTCACCGACGGCCGGCCCATCGACCCCGCTGCGGTCGACGCCTTCGCTGCCGGATGGGTGCCACGGGCCCTCCGCCTGCAAGCCCTGCTGAGCGAAGACCGGCCGCTGCGGGACGACCTCATCCCGCACACCCACAACTCCTTCAACGCCCCCCAGTACGGGCCGACGCTCACCACCGCCGACCCAAACCAGCGCTACTCGCTCATCGACCAGCTGCGGATGGGCATCCGGGCCATCGAGCTCGACGTCCACTGGCTGCCGAGCCCCTACGGCACGGTCGACGCCGGCGGCTATGCG
This sequence comes from Actinomycetota bacterium, assembly GCA_030852625.1. Taxonomy (GTDB): domain Bacteria; phylum Actinomycetota; class Acidimicrobiia; order Acidimicrobiales; family VFJN01; genus VFJN01. The sequence continues at coordinate 1,555 of JALYWQ010000457.1, read as the reverse complement.
GTGACGCTCTGCCACGGTCAGACCGAGGAGGTCGCCGGTGTCCGCATCCACGTGGGGTGCACGGTCGACCGTCCTGCGGCCCCCGGTCTGGCCGAGCTCTCGGCCTTCCTCCGGGCTCCGGGGAACGAGCGGGAGTTCCTCCTGCTGTACCTGCAGAACGAGCTCGACGGTTCGCCCGCCGGCCACGGCGCCACCGCCGCCCTGCTCGAGGAGCACCTCGGCGACCTGATCTACGCACCCCCCACGGGCCAGGCCCCCGGATCCTGCGCCGATCTCCCGGTGTACCAATCGCGAGCCGAGATCCTCGCCACTGGGCGGCGCGTGCTCGTGGTCGGCAACTGCGGGCCCGGCGCCTGGTCATCACTCGTGTTCCAACGGGGCGCCGGGTGGGACGAGCGCTCCAACTCGGCCGGTTACCCGCCGGCGCCGGCGTGCCACGCCGACCGCGCCGCCCGGGACTACGACGAGCACTGGATCCGGGTCACCGAGGACCGCACCTGGCTCTCGGCGCTCACGGGGGCGGCGGCGCCGATCACCGTGGCCGAGGTGCGCTCCATGGTGCAGTGCGGTGTCGAGCTGATCGGGCTGGACCGCATCGGGCCGGCCGACCCTCGACTGGCGGAGCTGGTGTGGAGCTGGGCCCCCGACGAGCCCACCGCGGCCGGACAGTGCGCCGCATGGCAGCCGGACGGGCGCTTCCACGCCGCCGGTTGCGCCGAGGCCCGCCAACCAGCGTGCCAACGGCCCGACGGCAGTTGGCAGATCGGCACCGAAGCGGTGGCGTGGTCGGCCGCCGACGCGGCGTGCACCTCGGATGGCGCCCGCTTCGACGTGCCGCGCTCGGCGTGGTCGAACGAGCAGCTGCGGATCGCGGCGCAGGCCACGCCGGACGCCTCGCTCTGGCTCAACCTCGGCGACGGGCCTGCGGGCTGGCGCCCCGGAGCGCAGCCCGCCGGCCTCGACGGTCCCGGCCCGACCCTGCCGGCGACCGGCGGCGGTCGATCCCTGTTGGCGCTCGGCACCGCGCTGCTGCTCGTCGCCGCGGCGACGAGCGGGATCAGCCGGGGGTGGGGGCGGGGTGCTCCTCGAACTCCGACTGCACCTCGTCGTAGGTGAGCACCGACCGATCCATGGGGTCCAGCCCGTAGGCGGCCTTGCTGGCCCACCGGAAGAAGATGACGGCGATGATCACCCACAGGTAGGTGCCACCGACCAGCTTCATGATCAGCCCGGCCACTTGCTGGTCGGACGTGACCGAGATGCCCCACAGGCGATCGGGGATGTCGTACACCTTGTAGATCGACCCCTCGGCGAAGGTGAGCCAGGCTCCCGGCACGGTGGGGATGATCGAGGTGATGAACAGGTAGAGCATCTGGGCCGGCGGGTTGATCCGGAGCTCCTTGAGGGGCCCGCAGATCGGCAGCCACAGGAGCAGGGCCGAGATGACCAGTGCGGTGTGCACGCTGTAGTGGAAGATGGCGTTCTCGCTGGCCCGGTCGACCACGCCGGGGGCGTGCGACAGCAACACGAGCATGTTGAACACGAGCGCCGCCGG
>JALYWQ010000448.1 GCA_030852625.1 Actinomycetota bacterium | reverse complement strand
TCCCCACGCAGATCCCGAGGAAGGGCCGCTGCTGGTCGACGGCGGCCAGCGCCACCTCGTCGAGCTTGGCGGCTCGCAGGGCGTCCATGCACGCGCCGAAGGCACCGACGCCGGGCAGGACCACGCCGGCAGCCTCGGCCACCAGGCCGGGGTCGGCGGTGAGCCGAGCGTCGGCCCCCACGTGCTGGAGGGCCTTCTGGGCGGAGCGGAGGTTGCCGATGCCGTAGTCGAGGACGGCGATCAGCGTGCTCAAAGGGCGCCCTTGGTGGAGGGCACGCCGCCACCTTCGATCCGCACCGCGTCGCGCAGGCACCGGGCCACGCCCTTGAAGCAGGCCTCGACGATGTGGTGGGTGTTGCGGCCTTCCTTCAGACGCACGTGCAGCGTGATGCCGGCCGACGTGGCGAAGGAGGACCAGAAGTGCTCCGCCATCTCGGGGTTGAACGGCGGGTCGCCGAGCGGGAGGACCTCACCGAAGGGCACGTCGTAGGCCACGAACGGGCGGCCCGAGAGGTCGAGGGCCACCTCCACGAGCGCCTCGTCGAGCGGGTAGATGCCGCTGGCGAAGCGGCGGATGCCGGCCTTGTCGCCGAGCGCCTCGCGGAAGCACTCCCCCACCGTGATGGCCACGTCCTCGACGGTGTGGTGGCCGTCGACCTCGAGGTCGCCCTTGGCGTCGATCGTGAGGTCGAAGCCGCCGTGGCGGCCCAACTGGTCGAGCATGTGGTCGAAGAACGGGAGCCCGGTGCTGGCTGCGACGACGCCCAAGGGCCCGTCGAGGTCCAGACGAACGGAGATGCTCGTCTCCTTGGTGGTGCGCTCCTTGGCGGCCGACCGGCCGGTGCCGTCGCTCATGTGAGCACCTCCTCGAGGGCCGCGAGGAACACGTCGTCCTCGTCGGGGGTGCCGATCGTGACACGGAGGCAGTCGTCGAGGCGAGGCCAATCGGCGCAGTTGCGCACCAGCACCGACCGCTCGAGCAGCGCCTGCCACACCTCAGCACCGTCACGGCCACGAGGACGGAAGAGCACGAAGTTGGCGCCGGAGGGCCACACCTCGACCGGCAGCTCCTGGAGGCGGCCCACCAACCGGCCCCGCTCCTCCACCAATCCGGCGACGCGCGCCCGCATGGCGTCGTCGAAGTCGAGGGCGATGCGACCGGCGGCCTGCTTCACGGCGTCGAGGTGGTACGGCAGCACCACCTGGTCGAGGTTGGCCACCACCGACGCCGGACCGATCAGGTAGCCGAGCCGGGCCGCCGCCATCGACCAGGTCTTCGAGTAGGTGCGGGTGACGACGAGGGGCACGTCGTCGTCGACCAGTTCCAGCGCCGACCAGGGCGCGAACTGGCCGTAGGCCTCGTCGACCACGAGCAGCCCCGGGACGAGGCCGAGCACCTCGCGCACCGTGGCTTCGTCTTCCACCATGCCGGTGGGGTTGTTGGGCGAGCAGAGGTAGGTGAGGGCAGGGCTGGCGGCGTCGATCACCCGGCGCACCTCGGCCAGGTCGATGCGGAAGTCGTCGGTGCGCTCCCCCACCGCCACGCCGGTGCCGGTGATCCGTGCGATGTGGCTGTGGAGCGCGTAGGTGGGCTCGAACACCGCCACCGACCGGCCGGCACCGCCGTAGGTGAGCGACAAGGTCTGCAGCACCTCGTTGGACCCGTTGGCCGCGAAGACCCGCGAGGGGTCCACGCCGTGGTGGGCCGCGATGGCCTCCCGCAGCGCGGTGTACGAGCGGTCGGGGTACCGGTGCCAGTCGAGGGTGTCCAGCTCCGCCTGCAGCGCGTCGGTGAACCCGTCCGGCGGCGACGCGGGCGCCTCGTTGGTGTTGAGGCGGACGTCCACCTCGACCTGCGGCGAGTGGTAGCCGGCCATGAGCGCGAGGTCGTCGCGCGGTTCGATCACGACGGCTCCCGACGGACGCGGATCGAGTCGGCATGGGCATCCAGGCCCTCGTAGGTGGCGAGAGCGACGACGTGGTCGCCCACCTCCTCGAGGGCCGCCTTGTCCACCGACACCACGTGCACGTGCTTGAGGAAGTCGTCGACCCGCAGGGCCCCGGAGAACCGGGCCGACCCGTAGGTGGGCAGCACGTGGTTGGGACCGGCCAGGTAGTCGCCCACCGACGCCGGGGCGAACGGGCCGCAGAACACCGCGCCGGCGTGGTGCACGAGGGGCAGCAGCGCCTCGGCGTCGTCGACGAGCAGCTCGAGGTGCTCCGGGGCGATGGCGTCGCTCACGGCGAGGGCCTGCTCGGGCCCGTCGCACAGGACCACGTAGCCGCCCTCCGCGAGGGTGGCCTCGAGGTGCTCGCGCCGAGCCGACAAGGGCACGAGCCGGGCCACCTCGGCGGCGACGGCGTCGGCCACCGCCTCGTCCCAGGTGATCAACCAGGCCAGGCCGTCTGGGCCGTGTTCGGCCTGGAGGAGCACGTCGATGGCGGCGTAGGCCACCGGCGTGGAGGCGTCGGCCACCACGACCACCTCGGACGGGCCGGCGAAGGCCGACGGCACGCCGACCAGACCAGCGGAGGCGACCTCCCGCTTGGCTTGGGCCACCCGGGCGCTGCCGGGCCCGACGATGACGTCGACGGGCCGGATGGACTCGGTGCCGTAGGCCAGGGCGCCGATGACGGCCGGGCCACCCACCCGGTACACCTCGTCGACGCCGGCCAGGGCGGCCGCGGCGAGGATGCCCGGCGCCACCGAGCCGTCGGCCTGCGGCGAGGTGACCAGGACCACCTCCGGCACGCCGGCCACCTTGGCCGGGAGCACCGTCATGAGCACCGTCGACACCAGCGGCGCCAGGTTCGACGGCACGTAGCAGGCGGCCCGGTCGACGGGCCGCTGGAGCTCGCGCACCACGATCCCGCCGTTGTGGTGGGTGGCGTCGGGGTGCCGCTGGGCCTCGTGGTAGGCGGTGATGTTGGCCTTGGCCACCTCGAGGGCCGCCCGCAGGGCGGGGTCGATCTGCTCGAGGGCCGCCTGCACCGCAGCGGGCGACACCCGCAGCTCGTCGATCACCGCGCCATCGAACCGCGCCGTCAGTTCCCGGAGGGCCTCGTCGCCCCGGGCCCGCACGTCGGCGAGGAGGGCCCGCACCTCGTCGATGGGCGGTTCGACCTGGGCCGTCGGCCGCGGGAGGCGACCACGGAGGTCGCCTTCGACTCCCCGGAGGTCCAGCCGTCGCAGCACGACCGGCGATGCTAGATGCGCCCCTCGCGACCCCCGAAACCGGTTCGAGCCGGGCGGCGGTGCAGTGACGACGTGGCAGGCTGGCCCCATGGAGCTCGATGTCGCCCAGCTCTCGTCGCTCTCGTCGTCGCTCGACCAGCTGACCCAACGGATCACGAGCATGGCCGAGGGGTTCGCGGGCGCACCTCGGGAGGACCTGGCCGCCGACCTCTACGACATCGAACGCCACCTCAACGCCGCCAGCCGGCGCATGCGGACCCTGCTCGACCGGGCCTGAGACCCGGTAGCCCTCACCCCATCCCGGCGCTGGGGCAGAAGTCGGCCAGGACGCACTCGCCGCAACGCGGCTTGCGAGCCACGCACACCGCCCGGCCGTGGAGGATCAGGCGCAGGCTGAACACCCCCCGCTCGGCGGCCGGGATCATCTTGTTGAGCTCCAGCTCCACCTTCACCGGATCGGTCTGGGTGGTGAGCGCCAGCCGGAGCGAGAGCCGCCCCACGTGGGTGTCGACCGGGAGCCCGGGGAGGTCCATGGCCACGCTGCGGAGCACGTTGGCCGTCTTGCGTCCGACCCCCGGGAGGGAGACGAGGTCGGACATCTTGCCGGGGACCTCGCCCCCGAACCGCTCGACGACGCCGGTGGCCATCCCGATGAGGCTCTTGCGCTTGTTGTTGAAGAACCCGGTGGAGCGGATGATCTCCTCGACGTCGGACGGTTCGGCGACGGCCAGGTCCTGGGGCGTGGGGTACTTGGCGAAGAGGTGGGGCGTCACCATGTTCACCCGTTCGTCGGTGCACTGCGCCGAGAGGATCGTGGCCGCGAGGAGCTCGTAGGGGTTGTCGTGCCGGAGGGCGCACAGCTCCTGCGCCGTGCCCGGGTACTCCACCGCCAGCCGCTCGTGGGTGCGCCGGGCCCGGCCCGCCGGCGTCCGGGGACGGCGCTCGGGGGCGGGGGCAGGCGTGGCGGACATCGGGCGGAGGGTACCGGCCGGTACCGTGGTCCGGATGCAGGACCTCCCGACGCTCGAGCAAGGCCCGGGGGGCTGGACCGTCCAGCTGCCGCCCGACCTCGCCGACGCCGCCGCCGCTGAGGCCCACCTGCGGACGGCCATGAGCACCGTCGCCACCAAGGGCGGGGGCCCGCTCCGCCTCTGGGTGGCCGGCGACGGTCCGCCGTCGCTCCTGGCGCTCGCCCCGCCGGCCGCCGAACGGGTGGGCTTCCGCTTGGACCGGACTCTCCACCAGCTCCGGCGGCCCCTGCCCGTCGACGAGCTCATGGTGCCCACCATCCCCACCCGGGCGTTCGTGCCCGGCCAGGACGACGACGCCTTCCTCGCCGTGAACAACCGCGCCTTCACCGGTCACCCCGAGCAGGGCGGCTGGACGGCCCACGACCTGCAGCTGCGCTACGACGAGCCGTGGTTCGACCCGGCCGGCTTCCTCCTCCACGAGGACGATGGCCGGCTCCTCGGCTTCTGCTGGACGAAGGTCCACGCCGAAACCACCCCGCCGATGGGCGAGATCTACGCCATCGCCGTCGATCCCGCCGCCCACCAGCGCGGCCTCGGCAAGGGGCTGGTGGTGACCGGGCTCGATCACCTCGCCCAGCAGGGTCTGCGCAACGGGATGCTCTACGTCGATGCCGCCAACGGCCCGGCCACCAACCTCTACGCCCGGCTGGGGTTCGGCCTGCACCACGAGGACCGGGCCTTCGTCATCGACGTGGCTGCCGAGTCGCCGGGATGAGCGAGGCCGTCACCCGCTACGGCGTCACCCGCGAGCACCTCACCGGTCTGCTCGGCGACGTCCCCCGGTACCGCGTCGACCAGGTGTGGTCCGGCCTCTACGAGCAGCTGGCCGCGCCGGCCGAGCTCACCGCGCTCCCGAAGGCGCTCCGGGCCGACCTCGAGTCGTTGCTCCCCTTGGCGCTGGCCGAGGAGCTCGAGTCGGTGAGCGACGGCGGCGAGACCGTCAAGTGGCTCTGGGCCCTGCCCGACCACACCCAGGTGGAGACGGTGCTCATGCACTACGACGACCGGTCCACGGTGTGCGTGTCGACCCAGGCCGGGTGCGCGATGGGGTGCAGCTTCTGCGCCACCGGCCAGGCCGGCTTCGATCGTCAGCTCCACGTCGGCGAGATCGTCGAGCAGGTCGTGCGGGCCTCGCAGCGGGCCCGAGCCGACGGTCGCCGTCTCTCCAACGTGGTGTTCATGGGCATGGGCGAGCCGCTGGCCAACTACGACGCCACATGGGCCGCCGTCGAGCGCATCCACGGCGACCTCGGGCTCTCGGCCCGTCACCTCACGGTGTCGACGGTGGGCATCGTGCCGGGGATCCGGCGGCTGGCCACCGAGGACCTCCCCGTGAACCTGGCTGTCTCGCTGCACGCCGCCGACGACGAGCTGCGCAACCAGCTCGTCCCGATCAACAAGCGCTACCCGCTCAGCCAGCTGCTCGACGCCTGTGCCGGCTACCTGCAGGCCAAGGGTCGCCGCCTGTCGTTCGAGTGGGCGCTCATCGACGGCGTGAACGACCGCCGCGTCGACGCCCAGCAGCTGATCGAGCGGGCCCGGGCCCTCCCGCTGCCGGCCCACGTGAACCTCATCCCGCTGAACCCCACGCCGGGCTACGCCGTGCGGGGTTCGTCACCCGGCCGGGTGCGGGAGTTCCGCGACATGCTCCGGCAGGGCGGCGTGAACGTCACCGTGCGTCGGACGCGGGGAACCGAGATCGACGCGGCCTGCGGTCAGCTCCGGGCGTCGGTCGCCGTCGACGCACCGGTCCGGCGCACCAGGACGGTGGCGTCCCGGCCGTAGCGGATGGCGTCGGTGAGCACCTCGCGGGGATGCACCCTGGCGCCGGGCCACACCACGCTCCGGACAACCGTTCCCGCCACGGTCGCCCCCGCGCCGATCACGCTGGCGCCGCTGCTCGCGGCGAGGTTGGCGGCCAGGTAGCGCGCCGGGGTCCCGCAGTCGACGAAGGGTCCCTCGTGGCGCACCACCTCGATCCGTCCGTCGCGGTGCGCGGCGGCCCAGCTCACCTCGTAGAGGCCCGACGGCTCGGCCTCGAGGGGAGCGATGTCGGTCCAGGGCAGCAGGGCGCCGGCGATCTGGCTGCGAGGCCCGAACTCGTCGGACCCCACCACGAGCAGGCGGATCCGGTCGCCGTCCCAGCCCGAGGCCAGGTGGTCGAGGGGGCCGGGGCACCAGCTGTCGGCGTTCAGCACGAGGGTCGGCCGTCCGTCGATCCACGGCCGCAGCACCCCCAACGCGCCAGCGGTGCCCAGTCCCGGCCGGTCCTCGATCGACAGGTGGACCCGACGGCCGAGGTGGGCCTGCATGGCTGCCGGGAAGGTGTGGACGTTGACGGCGACGGCATCCGTGAGGCTCTGCGCCCGCTCGATGGCCAGGTCGACGAGGGGCACGTTGCCCACCGGGCACAAGGGCTTCGGGAGCACCCTGGTGAGGGGACGGAGACGCTGGCCGAGGCCCGCGGCCAACACAACCCCTGCCACACTGTCGACCATGGAGACCACCCGGTGGACGAACCCGACCCAACCGCAGACGTTGCAGTCGTCGGTCATCCTGCTCTACATCAACGCCGCGTTCGGGGTGCTCTTCGGCGGCCTCGGTGGACTGGGGTTCCCGATCGCCATCGCCCGGGTGGCCGGCGGCTGGGGGATCGCCAACGAGCGCAAGTGGGGCTACCAGCTCGCGGTGGCGGTGGCCGTGCTGCCCTTCCTGTTCCTCTACATCGACCTCGGGCTCAGCGGGATCGCTGACAACCTGCTGCCGATCCTCATCGGGTTCGCGTTCGACATCGTGCTGCTCGCCCTCCTGCTCCACACCCAGAGCCGCGACTACCAGCGCATCTGGTTCCGGTAGCCACCTCACGGGTGAGCCGTCACCGACGCCCGCTCGGGGTCCTGATCCTCGTCGCCGTCCTCGCGGCCGCCTGCTCCGGCGGGCGCGACGAGGACCCCGACCCGGTGGTCCCGCCCGACGCCACCACCACGACGACGGCGCCGACCACCACCACGACGCCCGTCCCGATCCCGGACCCGGGGCCCATCGCGTGGAGCCGGTGCGGCGCCTTCGACTGCGGGTCGGTGACGGTGCCGATCGACTACCTCGACCCCGCCCTCGGCACCATCGACATCGCCGTCATCCGCCGGCCCGCGGACGACCCCGCCCAACGCATCGGCTCGGTGATCATCAACCCCGGCGGCCCGGGAAGTTCCGGCGTGCGGCGGGTGCAGCGGGGGTTCGAGGTGAGCCCGGAGGTGGCCCGACGCTTCGACGTGATCGGGTTCGATCCCCGCGGGGTAGGCGCCAGCCACCCGATCACCTGCGGTGGCGCAGTCCCCACCTTCCGCTCCGCCGACCTCTCGCCCGACAACCCTGAGGAGGTCAGTGCCCTGCAGGGCGCAGCCAAGGCCGTGGCCGACGAGTGCGCCGCGACCGAAGGCCCGCTCCTCGGCCACCTCGGCACCGTGGAGGTGGCCCGGGACGTCGAGGTGCTGCGCAAGGCCCTCGGCGAGGCCACGGTGAGCTTCGTCGGCATCAGCTACGGCACCCTCATCGGCCTGCTGTGGGCCGAGGCCTTCCCGCAGAGCGTGCGGGCACTCGTGCTCGACGGCGTGGTGGACCCCGCCGCCGGCGGCCTGTCCACCTCCACCGCGCAGATCCGCGCCATGGAGACGATGATCCAGGGCGTGGACCGGTCCTGCGTGGAGGACCCCGCCTGCCCCCTCCGGCGCTACGGCGGCGTGCAGGCGGCCTACGACGAGACCGCCCGGCGGGCCGAGCGGGGCGACGGGCAGGCGGCGGGGGTCGGGCCCACCCAGGTGACCTACGCCGCCTTCATGGCCAGCTACGGCTCGGAGCGCTGGCCGGAGCTCATCACCGCCCTCGCCGGCGCCCTCGAGGGCCGGTGGGACGGGATCCGCACCCTGGCCGCGGACTTCGCCGGCCTCGTGCCTTACGCCACCTTCGTGCTGATCACCTGCCTCGACACGGTCCACGCCACCGACCCCGCGGAGTGGCAGCGCGATGCGGAACGGTCGCACCGGGTCTCGAAGCGGTTCGGCGCCGCGCTGGCCAACGAGCTCCTGCCGTGCGCCTACCTCCCGCCGGCCACCTACCGGCCCCACGAGGTGGTCGCCGAGGGCACCCCACCGATCCTCGTCGTCGGCAGCACCGGTGACGCCGCCACGCCGTTCGAGGCCGCCGAGGAGGTGGCCGACACCCTCGACAACGGCACCCTGCTCCGGGTGGAGATCGACGGCCACGTCGCCCTCGGTGACTCACCGTGCGCCACCGAAGCCATCACCCGGTACCTCGTCGACCTGGCGGTGCCGGAGGCATCCTGCTGACTGGCGGGGCCACCCGGGGCGTCTCCTAGGGTCATCGGGCTACGCAACGCCGATCGCATGGGGGATGCCGACCGATGGAGTACAACCTGGCCCAGGTGAGCGAGGCCGTGGCCGCGGCGGTGCCCGACCGAGAGTGCATCGTGTGGCGCGATCGCCGCCTCACCTACGCCGAGTTCCGCGACCGGACCCGGCGCCTGGCCCACCACCTCCGTGGCGCCGGTCTGGGCGCGAACCAGGAGCGACCGAGCCTGGCCGGCCACGAGAGCGGCCAGGACCACCTCGCCTGCTACCTGCACAACGGCAACGAGTACCTCGAAGCGATGGTGGGCGCCTACAAGGCCCGGGTGGCGCCGTTCAACGTCAACTACCGCTACGTGGCCGAGGAGCTCCGCTACCTGCTACAGGACGCCGGCGCCACGGCGATCGTCTACCACTCGGCCTTCGCCGGACAGCTGGCCGAGGTGCTCCCCGACCTGCCGCAGCTCCGGGTGCTGCTCCAGGTCACCGACGAGACCGGCGCCGATCTGCTCCCCGGCGCCACCTGGTACGAGGACGCCCTCGCAGCATCGAGCGACGAGCCCCTCGACCTCGAGTGGAGCCCCGACGACCTCTACATCCTCTACACCGGCGGCACCACCGGCATGCCCAAGGGCGTGCTGTGGCGGCAGGCCGACATCTTCGTGGGCGCCATGGGTGGCCGGAACCTGGGCACCGGGCAGGAGTGGGACTCGCTCGGGACCATCGTCGAGGCGGCCGTTGGCGGCGGCACCCGGTTCCTGCCCGCGCCGCCCTTCATGCACGGCGCCGGGCACTGGCTGGCGTTGAACGCCATGAACGGGGGCCACACCATCTGCCTCCAGGACGACACCGTGAACCTCGATCCGAAGGACGTGTGGGCCACCATCGAGCAGGAGAAGGTCACGATCCTCCTCATCGTCGGGGACGCCTTCGGACGCCCGCTCGTCGACGAGCTCGAGCGGGCCGCGGCGGCCGGCGAGGCCCGGGACCTGTCGTCGCTGCTCATGGTGATCTCCGGTGGCGCGCCGCTGAACTCCACGCTCAAGGACCGCTTCATCGCCCAGCTCCCGAGCCTCATGGTGATGGACGCCGTGGGCGCCTCGGAGACCGGCAGCCAGATGTCGCACATGAGCGCGGCGGGCCAGGCCGCCACCACGGGCACGTTCACACCCGGGCCCGGCGCTGCGATCGTGAGCGAGGACCTGTCGACGGTGCTCACGGCCGGCCACGCCGAGGTGGGGTGGCTGGCCCAGCAGGGCCGGGTGCCGCTCGGCTACCTGGGTGACCCCGACAAGACGGCCAAGACGTTCCCCGTGATCGACGGCACCCGCTACTCCGTGCCCGGCGACCGGGCCCGGCTCACCGCCGACGGGCTCATCGAGCTGTTCGGGCGGGAGTCGGTGACCATCAACTCGGGCGGCGAGAAGATCTTCGCCGAAGAGGTGGAGCAGGCCCTGGCCCACCACCCCGACGTGTACGACGTGGTCGTGGCCGGGCGGCCGTCGGAGCGCTGGGGCAGCGAGGTGGTGGCGATGGTGCAGCTGCGTCCCGGCGCCACCGTCGACGAGGAGGCCCTGCTGGCCGAGGCCGCCACCCACATCGCCCGCTTCAAGCTCCCGAAGGCCTTCCGCTTCGTCGACAGCGTCGTTCGCTCCCCGGCCGGCAAGGCCGACTACCGCTGGGCCAAGGAGCAGGCCGCCGGGGCCTGAGCGGTTCCGGCCTAGAGGCAGAGCTCCCGGAGGCGGGCGAGGAGGACGTCCAACGCCGGGGCGTTCATGCCGCCGTGGGGGACGATGACGTCGGCGTAGCGCTTCGACGGCTCCACGAACTGCAGGTGGGCCGGGCGCACGGTGCCGAGGTACTGCTCGATCACGCTCTCCGGGGTGCGCCCCCGTTCGGAGACGTCACGTTCCAGACGGCGGATGAAGCGCACGTCGGCATCGGTGTCGACGAACACCGCCAGGTCGAGTCGCTCGCGGAGGGCGGCCTCGTAGAGCACGAGGATCCCTTCGACCACCACGATCCGGGCCGGTGCCACGGTGATCGTCTCGCCGGCCCGGGTGTGGGTGGCGAAGTCGTACACGGGGACGTCGATGGCCTGCCCGGCGTGGAGGGCGTCGACGTGCCGCAGCAGGAGGTTCCAGTCGAACTCGTCGGGATGGTCGTAGTCGACGCCCGCCCGCTCCTCGAACGGCAGGTGGCTCCGATCGAGGTAGTACGAGTCGAGCCGGAGGAGGGCCACGTCGTCGGGGCCGCGGAGCTGGGCCAGCCGCTCGGCCACCGTCGTCTTGCCGCTCCCGCTCCCACCGGCGACGCCGAGAACGAAGGGACGGGTCACCGTGGTGGTGCCGGTCCGTCGACGTCGAAGACGTTGGGCACGATCCGGCCGTCCTTGGCCGCCTTCAGCTCGAGGTAGTTGTTGTAGGCGAGGTAGAGGGCGAAGAACGCCGCGAACCGCTGGTCGTGGGTGAAGGCCCACACTGCGCCGGCGACCGCCGCCACGATCGAGGCCTTGCGGGCGGCGTCGATGCCGAAGAGCTCGGTGACGACGTTGCCGCCGTCGAGCGGCCGGATCGGGAGCAGGTTGGCCACCGACCACCACAGGTTGGCGAACGCCGTGAACAGCACCAGCCCCCGCACGAACACGCCCTGGTCGAAGAACCACTCGGAGCCCACGAGGCTGCGAGCCGGCCACCAGAGAAGGGCCAGGCACGTGAGCGAGCCGGCCAGGCTCACCGCCACGCTCTGGGCCTTCGGCAGGCGACCCCGGTGCATGGTGACGCCCCCGAAGGCGTGGAGCACGATCGAGGACCGTTGGCCGAACGCCCGCAGGACCAGGCCGTGCCCGAGCTCGTGCACGAGGATCGACACGAACGACGCCACCACCCAGGCGATGACGAGGCTGGTGTCGAGCTCGGCGTACTGCAGCCCGAAGAGCACTGCGATCACGAGGAACACCGGCTCCACGCGGATCGGGATCCCGAACAGCGTGAAGTGGGCCTGCGACGACATGGACGCAGGTTAGGGGTGCTCAGGCGCGGCGGCGCAGCACGAGCGCCACCTCGGGGTCGTCGAGCGGACCCGACGCGGTGGCGTCGTACTGGTAGCCGAGCGGGTGGACGAACTCCCGGATGGCGCCCGCGTCGGCCGGGCGGTCCTCGAGGATCCACCGGACGACGGCGCCCTTGAGCAGCTTGTTCCAGTGGTTCACCGTGCGGCCATCGGCCTCCACAAACCGGAACGTCACCCGCTGCCGCGGCTCGCAGGCGTCCCACTGCACAGCGGCGGCGTGCTCGATCGGGAGCAGGTCCCACACCGTGGTCCCCTCGGTGCGCGCCGCCAGCACCGGCGCCACACGAGGCCGCCACCACGTGGCGAGGCGGCCCAGCTCCGGCAGCGAGGCCGACATCTTCAAGCGATAGGCCGGGATGGGATCGTGCGGGGCGACGAGCCCCCACAGCCCCGAGACCGTGCGCAGCTGATCGGCCCCGCGGCGACGGGCCGCCGCGCTGAGGCTGGGCCAGTCCAGCTCGCCGTAGAGCACGCCTGTGTAGCGCTCGATGGCCGGCATGGTCGGGGCGCCCCGAGCGACGGCACCGGCCGTGCGGGCGGCTCGCAGCACCACCTGCCGGTGACGATCGAGGCCGGCGTCGACCATCGTGCCCTTGGCCCAGGGTGGCCCCTCGCCGCCGGTGGCCTTGCCCTCGGACGGCGGAACGAGGATCACCGGTTGGGGGCTGGGCACGGTGGGTTCCTACCATCTCCGCCATGGCCCGCTTCAACGCCCCCGAGGAGCTCCCCGAGGGCGACGAGAAGGTGGAGGCGGTGCGGTCGATGTTCGACGCCATCGCCCCTCGCTACGACCTCGTCAACCGGGTGATGACCTTCCGGATGGACGTTGGGTGGCGGAAGCGCACCGTCCGCTCGCTCGAGCTGCCGAGCGGATCGTCGGTGATCGACCTGGCCTGCGGCACCGGCGACCTCTGCCGCGAGCTCGCCGCGCAGGGCCACCGACCCCTCGGGTTCGACCTGTCCTACGGGATGCTCGCCGCTGCCCGCACCGGGGCGCCGCTGGCTCAGGGCGACGCCCTCCGGCTCCCGCTGCCCGACCACGGGGTCGACGGCGCCACCTGCGGGTTCGCGCTCCGCAACTTCGCCGCGCTGCCCCCGTTCTTCGACGAGCTGGCCCGCGTGGTCCGGCCCGGCGGCCGCATCGCCCTGCTCGAGGTCGCCGAGCCGCCCAACCGCCTACTGCGCTGGGGCCACTCGATCTACTTCGGCAAGGTCGTGCCGTTCATCGGCGGCCTCCTGTCCGACGGCGCCGCCTACCGGTACCTCCCGCGGTCGGTGGCCTACCTCCCCGAGCCCGACGAGCTCCTCCGGCAGTTGGCCGCCTCTGGCTTCGTCGACGTCGAGCGGCGACTGCTGTCGGTCGGCATCTCGCAGCTGATCACCGCCACCCGCGCGCCGCTCGGGTGAGCACGCCCCTCGTCGCCCACACCACGGCGGTCGACGACGACTTCGACCTGCTCGCCCTCAGCGGTCACGACGGGCTGCTCCTCGAGCGATCCGGCGCGGGGTTGGCCGGGCGGGGTGTGGCGACCCGGGTGGCGGTCAGCGCCGCTGACGAACTGCTGGCGGCGATCGAGTGCTCGGGTGACGGCAACGACCTTCCCGGCCGGGGAGCCGTGGCGTTCGGCGCCCTGCCGTTCAACCCGTCGCCGAGCAGCGAGCTGGTCGTCCCCTCGGTGGTGTGGGGTCGGGACGAGCACGGGTCCTGGGTCACCACCATCGGTCCGGCCGGCGCGCCGACGCCGTCGATCGAGGAACTCCTCCGACCCGCGGCCGCGGCGCCCGGTGCCCTGCCCCAGCGGGTGATCGTGGAGCCCGTCCGGCCCGCCGCCTGGTGGCGCGACCTGGTGGCGGAGGCGACCCGCGCCATGGCCGCCGCCGGTCCCGACGGGTTGGCCAAAGTGGTGCTGGCGCGGGAGCTGCTCGTCGAGGCTGACACCGCGTTCGACCGGGCTGTCGTCCTGCATCGCCTGCGGCGCTCGTTCCCCGGGTGCTTCCTGTTCCACGTCGAGGGGTTCCTCGGTGCTAGTCCCGAGCTGCTCGTGGGTCGAGCCGGCGAGATCGTGCGGGCCCAACCGATGGCCGGCACGGCTCCTCGTGGCGGCGACCCCGCCGATGACGCTCGGCTCGGCGCCGCCCTGCTGGCGTCGAGCACCTACCGCCACGAGCACCAGGTCACGATCGACATGGTCTACGACACGCTCGTGCCGTGGTGCTCGTACCTCGACTACGAGGCCGAGCCCTCGGTCGTCGGCGTGGCCAACGTGCAGCACCTCGCCACCCTCGTGGAGGGCCGGCTCTCGCAGCCGACCCCGTCGGTCCTCGAGCTGGTCCGTGCGCTCCACCCCACCCCGGCGGTGAGCGGCTGGCCTCGGGAGCTGGCCAACGAGTGGATCGCCGAGCACGAGGGCTTCGACCGGGGCCGCTACGCCGGCACCGTCGGGTGGGTCGACGGGCACGGCAACGGCACCTGGGCCGTGAGCATCCGTTGCGCCGAGGTCGAGGGCCCCCGGGCCCGCATCTTCGCCGGCAACGGCATCGTCGCCACCAGCGACCCCGACACCGAGTTGGCCGAGACCCAAGCCAAGCTCCTCGCCGTACTAGGAGCCCTCACCAGGGTCTGACGCGTCGCTCAGTTCACGCGGACGAGGCGGAGGACGTCGGTGGTCACCTGGTCGTTCTCTGCTGGTGAGCCGACGAGGACGCCGACGAGGTCGCCGGCCCGCACGAGGCCGAGGTTGGCGGCGTGCTCGACGGCCCGCCACACGGCATCGTCGGTGGACCCCGGCGGGTCCTCCATCACGTGGGGCTGGATGCCCCACGCCATGGCCAGCTGCCGGGCGGTGCGCTCGTACTGCGTCATGGCGTAGATCGGGCAGGTCGGCCGGAACCGGCTGATCATCCGGGCCGTCCGGCCCGAATCCGTGCAGGCGATGATCGCGGCCAGCTCGGCGTCGACCGACGCCCGCCAGGCTGCCGCAGTGATGGCCGAGGTGATGCGGATGCCCATCGGGGCATCGGCCAAGCCGACGAGCTGCTGCTGGCCGAGCCGGGTGCCCCAGCCGCGGTAGTCGAAGTCGCGCTCGGCCCGCAGGGTGATGCGGTGCATGGCGGCGACGGCGGCGACCGGGTGCAGGCCGATGGCGGTCTCGCCGGAGAGCATCACCGAGCTGGTGCCGTCGAACACCGCGTTGGCCACGTCGGTGACCTCGGCCCGGGTGGGCACCGGCGCTGTCACCATCGACTCGAGCATCTGGGTGGCGGTGATCACCGGCTTCCCGTAGGCCACCCCGGAGCGGATGATCTGCTTCTGGATGTGGGGGACGTCCTCGAGCGGGAGCCGCACGCCGAGATCGCCTCGGGCGACCATCACCGCATCAGCGGTGCTGAGGATGTCGTCGAG
>JALYWQ010000442.1 GCA_030852625.1 Actinomycetota bacterium | reverse complement strand
TCGACGTAGCCGGCGACGGCGTCGAGCAGCGTCGTCTTGCCGGCCCCGTTCCCGCCGACGACGCCGAGCACCGCACCGGGCGACACGGCCAGCGACACCCCCTTCAGCACCCAGACCGATCCGTACGCCACCGACACGTCGACCACCTCGAGCGCCACGTCGTCGACCGGACCGTCGACCGGACGGTCGCCGAGGTCCGCCGCGAGTGGATTGCGATCGGTGAGGTCGGCCCGGGGATCGTCGAGGAGGCCGGCGACCGGCCCGTCGTAACGGATCTCGCCCCGCTCGAGGAAGACGGCACGGTCGGCCACCCCAGCGAGGTGGTCGAGGCGCTGGTCGACGACGACGATCGTGCAGCCGGCGTCGCGGAACCGCACCAGCGCGCCCACGAGCTCCTCGAGCACCTGCGGGGCCAGCCCGAGCGACAGCTCGTCGACGAGGAGCAGCTCGGGCTGATGCAGCGACGCCAGCGCGAAGGCGAGGAGGTGGCGCTCGCCCCCGGAGAGCGCGCCGGCGGCCACGTGGCGCCGCTCGGCCAGGCGCGGGTGGTCCGCGTAGACGTGGTCAGCTCCCACGCCATCGACGTAGCGGCTGGCCAGGCGGAGGTGCTCGTCGACGGTGAGGTCCGGGAAGCAGGCCTGGGCGCCGGGGTGCACCGCCACTCCGATCGCGCCGACGGCGCCGGGATCGGCGCTGGTGACGTCCTTCCCCAGGATCCGCACGGTCCCGGCCCGGGGCCGCAGCCCACCGGCGATCGCCGCCAGCAGGGTCGACTTCCCGGCGCCGTTGGTGCCGACCAGCGCCACGCACTCGCCCCGTCCGACGTGCAGGCTCAGATCCCGGATCACGACGTCGGCCCCCCGCCGCACCACGAGCCCGTCGATCGCCAGCACCACCTCCCCCACCGCAACCGGGAGGCGCTGCCCACCAGGAACGGTGGACGACACCCCCGGGATCGCATCGGTGGCGGTGACGGCGTACTCGCCGTCGGCGACGGCGCCGACACCCGGGTCGAGCTCCAGGCGCGTGATCAACCGATCCACCTGAGGCGCCAGACCGACCTCGGCCAGAGCCTCCCCCGCGCCGACGACCCGGCCGCGCGAACCGCCTCGCGGCGACGATGCGGGATCGACGCCGGCCAGCCGGATGGCCAGCCGTCGCCACCAGCCCCCGACGACGACGGCCAGGCCGCCGGGCTGGACCAGCAGCACAGCGAGCACGCCGACGCCCGAACCGAGGGCCGCGACGTAGGGCGAGCCGGGGAACACCATCGGGAGGCCGAACACCCAGAGCACGCCGACGAGCGCTCCCGACACCGAGCTGATCCCGCCGATGACCACCGCCGCCACGAGGTCGAGCGACCGCTGCGGGGCGAAGGTGGCCGGTTCGACCACGCCCTGGTTCCAAGCGATCACGGCGCCGGCGCTGCCGGCCAGCATCCCGGAGACGGCGAAGGCGAAGGCCCGCACCCGCACCGGCTCGGTGGCGACACCGGCCACGGCCCGGAGGTCGTCTCGCCCGGCGATGACGAGGCGACCAGCCCGGGAGCCGCGGAGCCGCCTCGCCACCGCGACCGCGACGAGCAGCAGTGCGAGGGCCAGGTAGGTGAACCGCCGCTCGGGGGTGAGATCGATCCAGTCGAACAGCACGGGTCGCTCGACCGGGCCGTCGGGCAGCAGCCACCCGGTGAGATCGTCGTTGGCCATGAGGGCCGGCACGGCGAAGGCCAGGGCCAGCGTCGTGATGGCCAGCTGGGGTCCGGACTCCCTGATCACCGGCCACCCGATGGCAACGGACACCAGTGCGCCCGCGGCGGCCGAGAGCGCGAGGACCACGAACAGGTCGCTCGTGACGCCGCCACCGGTGACGAGGCCACCAGCCACCGCAGCACCGACGCCGGCCACGCCCAACTGCCCCAACCCGAGCTGGCCCGACCAGCCGGTGAGCACCACCGACGCGACGGCCACCACACCGAACGCGCACAATGACGTCATCCGGGTGGCCTGGCCGGCCGGCAGGAGCGGCGGCAAGGCGAACACACCCGCCGCAAGCGCGGTCGAGGCGACCACCCGAACGGCCCGAACCCTCGGCGCCGACCACACCGCCGCGGGGAGAGCCGGCACCTCCCGCGCTGGCAACCAGGCGCCGACCTCGGCCAGACGCCCGCGCATCGTGCGCTGGAGCGCGAGGGCGCCGACCACCAGTACGAGGATGGCGATGTCGGCGTTCGACGATCGGCCGCCGGTGAACACCGACCCCTGCTCCACGACGCCGATGGCCATCCCGGCGACGAGGGCCCGCACGGGATCGTGGAAGCGGGCCTGGGTGGCGGCGGCCAACCCGAACAGCAGGGTGCCCGGTCCCACGAGCCCGCCGAGCGGGAAGCCGACGAGGGGCACCCGGAGCACCACCGCCAACGCCGACGCCACGGCAGCCAGCGCCCACACGCCACTCCGGATCCGGCCGACGGGGATCCCGAGCTGGGCGGCTTGCACCGGTCGGGCCGCCACCGCCCGCACGGCCAAGCCGAGGTGGTTGCGGCGGAGGCCGACCCCCACCACCACGCTGATCCCGACGCCCGCCACCACAGCGGCGAGGTGGTCGCCCGTGAAGGTGACCACGCCCACGGTGCGCCGCCAGTCGGACAGCGGCGTGTCCGGCACGATCGCCAGACCCTGATGGCCGGCCAGCCAACGCGGGAGCAGGATCTCGACGGCCACGAGCAACTGGGCCAAGCCGATCGTGGCGATGGTGGCTGCGAGGCGGGGGGCGTGATCGAAGCGCCGGATGATCGTGCGCTCGGCGGTCGCCCCGAGCCCGGCCGCGACCAGCAGCGCCAGGAGTACGGCCGGTAGGTAGGGCCACCCCCGCTCGCTCACGAGCAGCAGGGCGGCGACAGCCGGTACCGCGCCCAGCTGCGCCTGGGCCAGGTTGAGGAGGCGATGGGAGCGCCACACGAGCACGATGCCGACACCCACCAGGCCGTAGAGCGCTCCGACGACGAGACCGGCCCCGAGCACCTCGCTCGGGATGACCCGGTCGCCGAGGTGGAGCGGGCCCAGGCGCCCCATGACGGCCTGCACGCCGAGCAGCGCGGCGAGCAGGAGGCCGGCGTGGCCGGCCCACCGC
>JALYWQ010000104.1 GCA_030852625.1 Actinomycetota bacterium | reverse complement strand
CAGCCGTCGAGCGGCGACGGCGCCGGCGACGACGAACGCCACGCTGGCCGCCACGGCCGGACCGCGGAGCGGCTCGGGGAGGTTCGAGACCAGCGAGGTGACCGGTTCGAGCACACCGGTAACGGTGGGGGTCGGTGCGGCGACCTGGAGCGCGGGGCCTGGCGACGGAGCGTCTCCGTCGATCGGGCCGCTGCCGTCGCCATCAGGGTGCGCGTCGGCGGCAAGCACCGGCTGCTCGTCGTCAGCCGGTGGTGCAGCATCGTCATCGGCGGACACCTCGACCGGGTCCTTGCACTGGAGGGCCGACGAGAACACGTCGTGCAGGGGGCCCTCGAGCGCGAGGCCGAGCGGGTCGAGCACCGCGGCCACCGCCTCGAGCTGCTCGGTGACGATGCCCACCGGGTCGGGCAACGTGAGGGGCAGCCCGGTGTTGGGATAGAGGTCACTGGTGAAGCACCGGCGAGGCGGTGCGGGCGGGAAGATCCCGACACAGGTGCTGAGGATCGGACGCAGTGCGGTGATGATCTCGTTGGGGCCGAGCGGCGCGCCGGGCGGCACCACGAAGTTGGCCAGACCCACCGCGCCGGCGAGGGTGAAGGCCAGGTTGCACACCGCCCGTCCGGTCGGCTCGACGGGGTTGACCGGCGCCGGGCCCGTCGGCGCGTCCTGCGCCGCGGCCAGCGGTCCGAACCCGAGCGAGCCGGTGATCAGCACGGCCCCGAGCACGAGGCCCCACCGGGCCCGAGGGGAGGCCGTCCGCATGGTCAGCAACCCTACCAATGCGTGTTTGCACTCCCAAAGTCTGGGGTTCTCCCGGGAGCCATCCCGTCGCTAGCCTCGGCCCGATGCCCGACGACGACACCACCACGATCGAGAGCGCCGACGAGCTGCGCAGCCGCTACCGCCCGGCCCACCCGGCGATCCTGGCCAAGGCCCGGCCCAAGGTGGACCCGAAGGCGGCCGACTTCATCGCCGCCGCCCCGTTCGTGGTGCTGGCCACCACGTCGGACGCCGGCACCGATGCGTCACCGCGCGGCGGCCCGCCGGGCTTCGTGGTCGTGCTCGACGAGGAGCACGTGGCCTTCGGCGACCTGGCCGGCAACAACCGACTCGACTCCTACAGCAACATCGTCGAGCACCCCCAGGTGGGGATGCTGTTCTTCGTGCCGGGCATCGACGAGACCCTCCGCCTCAACGGGCGGGCCAGCATCACGAGCGACCCGTCGGTGCTCGAGCGCACCACCGTGGACGGGCGGGTGCCGAAGGTTGCCGTGGTCGTCGACGTCGACGAGTGCTACATCCACTGCGCCAAGGCCCTGCGTCGGAGTGGGCTGTGGGATCCCGAGAGCTGGGGCCAGGCGCCGTCCCCCACCGGCGCCGAGGTGATCGTCGACCAGTACTCGCTCGACGTGGACCCGGCCGCGGTGGAGGCCGATCTGGAGATCGACTACCAGACAACCCTCTGGGACGCCGGCGGGCTCTGACGTGCTCCCCGTCCACGAGGCCACCGTCCGGCTGTTCCTCCACGTCCTCGCCGCCACCATCTGGGTCGGCGGCCAGCTGACCCTGGCCGGGTTGCTGCCGGTGGTCCGCACGCTCGGGCCCGACACGAGCAAGGCCGTGGCCCGGCAGTTCGACCGCATCGCCTGGCCGGCCTTCGGGGTGCTCGTGGTCACCGGCATCTGGAACCTGATCGACATCGACGTCACCGACACCTCCACCGAGTACCAGGCCACGCTCGGCCTGAAGCTCGTGCTCGTCGCCCTCTCCGGCGGCGGGGCCGCCGTGCACCGCGGCGCGACGAGCCGGAAGGTGCTCGCCATCACCGGCGCCCTCGGAGGTCTCGGTGCCCTCGGCGCCCTGTTCGTCGGGGTCCAGCTCCGCACCTGACGGTCGGTCGGGGACCGTTGCTAGTGCGTGGGGTTGGCGAAGCCGGCCTCCACGCGTGCGATCCGGTCCTCGTCGTCGCGCAGGGGGCAGGTGGTGCACTTGCCGTCGCCCTCTGCGGCGTCGGCCTCGGGGGTCAGGTAGTAGAGGCAGCAGGTCGAGCGCATGGGGAGCTGCACCGTTCCGTCTGGCGTGCGGAACGTGAAGCGCCGGGGACGGGCCTTCAGCCGTGGCTCGGCCACCGCGATGCGGTCGATGAGCGCCTCGGTCGTGGCCCACGCGTCGTCGAGCTCCTCGGCGGAGGCCTCGGCGTCGCGGAGGTTCCACGACAGGTTGGCGACGTGGTCGGCCAGCGCACCCCACATCCCAGCCAGGCCGTAGGGGGTCTGGGCCCGCACCGCCGTGAACACCGGTCGCATGGTCTCGACGATCCGCTCGGCGAGGTGGTCGAGCAGCGCGTCCCGGTCCCCGACCGCCGACACGCCCGGCGATCCCACCGCGGGATCGGCGGCGAGCGCGGCGAAGGTGGGGTCGACGAGCGCGACGCGGCTGGGCCACCCCTGGTCGTCGATGCGGACGGCCAGGTGGTCGAGGCCGAGGTCGAGAGCCCGGCCGTCGGCGTGCAGCACGATCCCCGCGGTGGTGACGACCTGCCAGGCCAGGTCGGCGGCGAAGTAGGAGCCGATCACCGACCGGGGGCGGGGTCCGTGACCGTTGCCGGCTTCGAGGGTCCCGAGTGCGCCGCGCAACCATGCCGAGTCGAGCACCGCTGTCAGCGGGATCCAACGGGGGTCGTCGCTCGGGACCCCGACGTCGAACAGATCGAAGCGACAGGCGGTGGCCTCGAGCCACGATCCGGCCCGGTCGGTCACCGGTTCCCCCTCGCGTTGGCGGGGACCGGGATCACGAGCGGGGTGCCGGTCAGCGGATCGTCGATCACCTTGCAGTCCAGGCCGAACACGTCGGCCACGATCTCCGGGGTGATCACCGCGGCGGGGCTTCCCTCGGCCACGATGGCGCCGTCCTTCATGGCCACGAGGTGGTGGGCATAGCGGCAGGCCAGGTTGAGGTCGTGGAGCACGAGCACGATCGTCCGGCCCTCCGCCTCGTTCAGGCGGGCCAGCAGGTCGAGCACCTCGATCTGGTGGGCCAGGTCGAGGAACGTGGTCGGCTCGTCGAGGAGCATGAGGGGCGTACCCTGGGCGAGGGCCAGCGCGATCCACACACGTTGGCGCTGGCCACCGGAGAGCTCGTCGACCGGTCGATCGGCGATGTCGGCTATCTCGGTGGCGACGAGGGCGGCGTCGACCGCTGCTTCGTCCTCGGGAGAGAACTGGCGGAGCCAACGTTGGTGCGGGTTGCGGCCCCGACCGACGAGGTCGGCCACGGTGATGCCCTCGGGGGCCAGCGGCTGCTGCGGCAGCATGCCGAGCCGCTGGGCGACGACCTTGGTGGGCAGCTTGTGGATGTCGTCGCCGTCGAGGAGCACCGAGCCGGCGCGCGGCTTGAGCAGGCGGGCCAGGCCACGGAGGAGGGTGGACTTGCCGCACGCGTTGGCGCCGACGATCACCGTGATCCGACCCGTGGGGATGGAGATGGTGAGATCGTCGATCAC
>JALYWQ010000413.1 GCA_030852625.1 Actinomycetota bacterium | reverse complement strand
GACCTGCATGGCCGCCGAGCGGGTGCTCGTGGCGGCACCGGTGTACGACGAGTTCGTCGCCCACGTGGAGCGCATCACCGCGGCGCTCACGGTGGGGACGGGGTCCGACGCCAACGTGGGGCCGGTGGCCCGCCCCCAGCAGCTCGACGTCGTCGAGCCCCGTCTGGCCGCCGCCATCGCCGCCGGGGCCAAGGTGCGGATCGGCGGCCGGCGGGTGTCGGGGACCGCGGGGTTGTTCGAGCCGACCGTGGTCACGGACGTCGACCCCCGCTCCGAGCTGTGGCGGGAGGAGAGCTTCGCGCCGGTGATGGCCATCGCCCGGGTGGCCGACGACGCCCAGGCCGTCGCCGTGGCCAACCACTCCGAGTTCGGGCTCAACGCCAGCGTGCACACGCGCGACCGGGCGCGGGCCCGAGCCATCGCCAGCCAGTTGGTCACCGGCGGGGTCAACATCAACGACGCCATGACCGGCGCGGCCCTCCCCGCCCTCCCCTTCGGCGGCGTTCGGGGCTCCGGCTACGGACGGCTCCAGGGCCCCGAGGGGCTCCGAGAGCTCTCGCAGGTGACCAGCGTGGTCGAGCCGGTCTCCCTCCGTTTGCCGAGTGCGGTGGGGATGATGTTCACCGGCCGCCGGCCGAAGCGCTCGACGGTGGAGCGGGTGATCCGCGCCGTCTACGGCCGTGGGTAACCACGACGGCCGTGGACCGTTACGGGAGGAGCTCCCGCAGGCGAGGGATGAAGTAGACGTGCCACGCCTCCACCACCTCGTCGATGAGCTCCTCCTCGGGGAGGGCCCAGCCCTGCACAAGGGTGCCGTGCAGCAGGCGGTCGAGCAGGTGGAAGGTGGTCGACGCCACCACGTCGGCACGGGGGTTGGTCTCGCCCACCTCGTGGCCGATCACCTGGGCGACCACGCGCGACCCGGCGGTGCGGATGGGCGGCTCGATGCCGGGCTCGGCCGCGCTGGCCTCGTGCCACACCCGCATCCAGTCGAGGTTCGCCTTGTAGAACGCCACCCAGCTGCGCACCACCTCGTCGACCTCCGCCCGCGAGGCGGCCGGCGACGGCAGGTCGTCGGCCCACGCTGCGGCGCGCGACCGAACCTCGTCGATCACCGCCTGCATGGCGTCGGCCTTCGACGAGAAGTGCAGGTAGAAGGTGGCCCGGCTGGTGCCGGCCTCCTTGGCCACGTCGTCGATGGTGGCTTGGGCGTAGCCGCGGTCGGCGAACACCTGGGCCGCCGCGGCCACGAGGGCCACGCCGGTCTCGGCCTTCTGCCGGTCGCGCAAGTTCGGTCTGGACAAGGTCAGATCCATCGTCTAGTCAGTAGACACACAGTCTATCGAAAGGTGAACACCGGATGAGCACGCATCCTCCCATCGGCGGGTTCGAGCACCAGAGCGTGGTCGGGACCTTCCAGCCCTCCCTCGCCACCCTCGACGGCCGCAACCTCCGCAACGGGCTGCCGGTGCAGATCTGCTACCTCTACGGCGGCTGGCGCGAGGCCGACGGCAAGCTCCACGTGTTCGAGCGGAAGTTCATCGGCCCGATGACCGCCGGCCTCTGGCTCATGCGGCTCGAGGACGACGGCGTGAAGATCAACGAGAACTCGCTCCGCACGGTGCGCGGCGAGACGAAGCGCACCTACGGCGACGACGAGGTCATCTGGCAGGGCCAGATGATGGAGAACCAGCAGAAGCCCGGCGCCGAGGAAGGCATGCGGCTGCGCTTCACCGAGGGGAAGTTCGACTGGGTGGAGGGCGACATCCTCAAGCTCGACGGCAAGCTCGTCGGCCCCGGCCTGCAGGTGTACGCCCCCGATCCCGTTGAGCCCTTCTACTACGGCAGTGAGCTCTACAAGGTCAACGGCCAGGTGCTCGGCGCCGACGTGGAGGGCTTCGTGTTCCTCGACTTCACTGCGTGGCCTCCCGGCACGGACTGGAAGGAGTACAAGGTCTTCAACCACCTGCAGCTCGGGTGGGAGGCGTTCGCCAACGAGTTCGAGGACGGGTCCATCGAGTGGGGCCACCTCTGTACCGGCGCCGATCGGTTCAGCTTCCAGATGACGGCGTCGGCCGACGGGCCCACCGCCCTCCACACCGTGGGCGTGAAGGGTGGCGTCGACCTCGACGAGAACGAGTACTGCGTGCGGTCCGTCTGGCAGAGCCCCAACGGCGAGGACACCTGGGTGTTCGAGCTGGAGGACGGCGGCAAGCTCCGCGAGTTCACCGAGGCCCGTTGGGGCGGCTATCGGGCCCAGTGCGGTCTCACCACCCGCGTGGGTGAGACCCGCAAGCTCAAGGTGGGCTTCAGCTGGCAGGAGACCTTCGCCACCCGGCTCGCCGACTACAAGATCCCGTCGGTCGACGAGGTCCTGAAGGGCTGACCGGGAGGACGTGAGCGAACGCCGGCCGGT
>JALYWQ010000408.1 GCA_030852625.1 Actinomycetota bacterium | reverse complement strand
GGCCTGGGCCACGGCCGCGGCGGCGACGGCTTCAGCCTTCCGGGCGGCTGCTCGGGCCCGGTCGAGCTCGGCGGCCCGCCGATCGTGGTCCTCCAGCTCGTGGAGCCGATCGGCAGCGGTGGACTGGAACACCAGCACCTCCTCGAGGGACTCGCCGTACTTGCGGCGCAGGTCCACGAGCAGCTGGCGGCGTTCCCGCAGCGCAGCCAGGCGGGCCGGGTCCTCCTCGATGCCCTCCCCCACCGACCTCGCGGCCGCCGCGACGTCGGCCAGCTCGGAAGCCAACCCGCGGAGGCGGGCTTCCAGGTCCGCGAACGGCGAGCGTCCGCCGAGGGCGCCGATGGCTTCACCGACGGCGTCGGCGGCTCTCCCGTCGTCGGTCAGGGCGGCCACGGCCGCCACCGACGCCTCCCGATGGGCGACGGCGTCGGCGAGGAGCGACTCCTCCTCGTCGAGCCGCACGTCCTCGAGGGGATCGGTCAGCGCTGCGGCGGCGAGCTCGTCGACCTGGAACCGCAGGAGGTCGATCTCCCGGGCCCGGGCCCGTTCATCGCCCCCGAGTGCGGCCAGCTCGGCGTCGAGCGCCCGACCCGTGGACCGCGCCTCGCGGAGGGGCGCGAGGTCGACGCTCCCGAACCGATCCAGGGCCTCCCGCTGGACGGCCGGCGCCAGCAACGACTGGTGGGCGTGCTGGCCGTGGAGGTCGACGAGGCGCTCGCCCCACTCGGCCAGGTTGGCGATGGTGGCCAACCGACCGTCGACGTAGGCCCGGCTTCGACCCTGGGCGGGGATGGCCCGGGCCAGCACGACCTCCTCGACCTCGTCGCTCGCCGGAGCCGCCCCGCCGGGCGTGGGCGGGACGATGAAGCGACCTTCGATCCACGCCTCATCGGCACCGGCTCGCACGAGGATCGGGTCGGCCTTGCCACCCACGAGCAGCTCGATGGCATCGACGAGCAGGGTCTTGCCGGCGCCGGTCTCGCCGGTCAGGGCGGTCATGCCCGGGCCGAGGAGCAGGCGCGCCTGCTCGATCACGCCGAGGTTGCGAACGGCCAGCTCCACCAGCATCGACGCGCCCCTCCTAGCGGTCGTTCAGACCGAACTTGGTCTTCAGGATCTGGAGGAAGTCACGCTGTCCGAACCGCACCAGCTTGGCCGCGCAGGGCGCCGCCGTACAGACGATGGCATCACCTTCTGCGAGCACCCCGAGGTTGCGCCCGTCGACGCTGAGCGTGGCGGCCCGGTGCCCCTGCACCGTGATGCGCACCTCGGCGTCGGGGTCGAGCACCAGCGTGCGGTCGAAGAGCATGTGTGGCGACACCGGGGTGAGCAGGATGGCCCGGTGGGTGGGCGCCACGATGGGCCCCCGCGCCGAGAAGGCGTAGGCCGTCGATCCGGTGGGCGTGGCGACGATGAGCCCGTCGGCGGCGTAGGTGGTGAAGAACTCGCCGTCGACGGCCACCTCGAGGCGGACTGTGTGCCCCATCGGCGTCTTCTCGAGCACCGCCTCGTTGAAGGCCAGGACCTCGGTGGCGGTGCCGTCGGCCTGCTGGGATCGGACGGTGAGGAGCATCCGCTCCTCGATGCGCTGCTCACCGGCGAGGAACCGCTCGAGGGCCGAGAGCAGCTCGTCGGGCTCGATGGCGCTCAGGTAACCCAGCTGGCCGATGTTGACGCCGAGGATCGGTACGCCCGCCGCGGCCACGAGGTCGACGGTGCGCAGCATGGTGCCGTCGCCGCCGAGGCTGACGGCCAGGTCGAGCCCGTCGCCGAAGCCCTGCTCCGGCCCACCGAGGGAGCTCAGGCCGACGATCGCAGCGTCGGTGTCCGGGAGCCGCACGGCATGGCCCTGGTCGGCCAACCAGGCCGCGGCCGTGTTGGCCAGGTCCCACGCCTGGGCCCGCTCGTGGTGCAGGACCAGCCCGATGGTGCTCATCGCGCCCCTCCGGCGGAGCAGGCCTCGGCCAGGGCGCGGTCCAGGAGTGCCGCCCGGTCCACCGTCGAGGGCGCGGACGGTCGGGCACGAGCGTGCAGGAGGAACTCGACGTTGCCGTCGGCGCCGGTGAGCGGTGACGCCATCAGGTCCATGATGGCGGCTCCGGCGCCCTCCAGGGCGGACGTGACCTCCTCGAGCACCCGGGCCCAGATGGCGGGATCGCTGATGACGCCCCGGCCCCGGGCCGCTTCCTCCCGCCCGGCCTCGAACTGCGGCTTCACGAGGAGCACCAGGTCACCGTCGGTGCGCACGAGGGTGAGCAGCACGGGGAGGACCGTGCGGAGGGAGATGAACGACAGATCGGCGACGAGGACGTCGGCGGCCGGGCCGAGGTCATCGGGCCCCAGGTCCCGGACGTTGGTCCGCTCCCGGACGACCACCCTCGGGTCACCACGCAGGCGTTCGTGGAGCTGCCCGTACCCGACGTCCACCGCCACGACCTCCGTGGTCCCCCGCTGGAGGAGGCAATCCGTGAACCCGCCGGTGGACGCCCCGATGTCGAACGCCCGCCGGCCATCCACCTCGACGTCGAAGCGTCGCAGGACGCCGTCCAGCTTCTCGCCACCCCGGCCGACGAACCTGGCCGGCGGCCCCAGCACGACCACCGGCT
>JALYWQ010000405.1 GCA_030852625.1 Actinomycetota bacterium | reverse complement strand
ACCCTCCTGGTGGCGGTCCGGAACCAGGGAGGCGCGGTATGGCCGGGGCGAGACCGGTCGGGCCCGAACATCCGGCTGTTCGCGCGGTGGCTGAGGGCGGCTGACAACGAGCCGACGGGGGTGACCGTGCACGCCGCCCGAACGCGCGGCGACCTGCCACCCGGCGCCGAGATGTGCGTCCAGACCCCGATCATGGCCCCCAGCGAACCGGGGCGGTACCTGTTGGAGCTCCAGATGCAGCACCAGGGCGTGGCCCGTTTCGGTGACGTCCTCACCGTGCCCGTGGAGGTCGGCGGTTGAGGATCACGACCGTGCTGCGATGCCATCGCGATGGTGAGCTGGTGGGCGCCATCGTCCGCCTGATGCGGGAGCAGCTCGGGCCCGTCGTGGTGACCGCCGACTCCCGGATGGACCGCAACGAGCTGGCCGCCGTGGCCCGGGCCGAGCCCGACGAGCTCCTCCTCATCGACGCCCCCGCCCCCAACGAGCGAGGCAACGAGGTCATCCTGCGCACGGCGGGCGACGGGTGGATCCTCCGCATGTGCGGGGACGAGTGGCCCTCGCTCGAGCTGATGCGGCAGCTGCCGCGGGCCATCACGCCCGCCTACACGCACGGCGCCATGCCGGTGCTGTGGCTCTGGCCGGGCGCGGTGTCCTACCTCGCCCAGGCACCGTGGTGGCCGGAACAGCACCGTCGGGCGTTCCGTGCCGATGCGACGCTGCGGCGCATCCCCGGCGTCACCCACGGAGGCCATTGGGTGGTCGGCCCCTGCTTCGACATCGAGCACCCGATCTACCACCTCGACCTGCCGATGACCTCGCGCGCGGAGCGGGAGGTCAAGGCCAACCGCTACGAAGGCGAGCGACCTGGCCTCACGATCCGGGGCGGGCGCTCGCTCAACGCCACGATGTACCTCCCCGAGGCCGCCGACGACCTCCGCACCGCCCGCGTGCCCGAGGAGGATCGCGCCTTGCTCGAGGAAGCGCTCGCGCTGGCGTTCCGGACCGCGGCACCACGAGCGATCGGGTTCGAACCTCGTCTGATCGGGCGCGCGGAAGTCGACGCCACGTGGCTGGCCCGACCGGAACAACCCTCGGCGGACCTTCTGCTCCCGCCGCAGGATCTGAGCTTCACCGCCCACCGGACCCGGGAGGTGCTCGTGGAGATCGCCGTCGGCGGCACGATGGCCGTGGAGTGGAGCATCCCGCCGCACGTCTCGCCGAGCCTGGAGGCGAGCTGGGTGATGGCGGACGGATCGGTGTCACCGATCCCCTCCCCGCCCACGCCGATCCCGGGTCGCATCCTCCCGGGCCGCGCCGAGCTGGCGCTCGTGCCGGCCACGGCGCCCACCGCGGGTGGCGCCACCCTGCGGGTCGAGCTCCGCCGGCACGCCGAGGTGCTGGCCGCGGTCCAGCACCCGATCACGATCGAGCCCGCCGGCCGACGGCTCCTCGCCGTCGTGCAGGCCCGCGACGAGGAGCGCTACCTGCCAGGGCTGCTGGCCAACCTCGCGCCACAGGTCGATGGCATCGTGGCCCTCGACGACGGCTCGATCGACTCGACGCGCGCCATCCTCGACGCCCACCCCGCCGTGGTCGAGGTGCTCACCCGCGAACGGGCTGACGACGTGTGGGACGAGCCCGGGAACATGGCACGGCTCCTCGACGCCGCCCACCGGCACGGGGCCGACTGGGTGCTCGCCATCGACGCCGACGAGCGCGTGGAGCGGGGGTTTCGGGCCCGGGCCGAGCTCGTGCTCGACGATGCTGACGCCCGAGGCGGCCAAGCCCTCATGGTCCGCCTCCTCGATCTCTGGGACGCGCCGGACCTCGTGCGGATGGACGGGGGCTGGGGCACCGCTCGGCGGGCCCGCCTCGTGCGGGGCGGCGTGGTCTCGCAGAACCAGGCCGCCCTCCACGGCTCGTGGGCTCCGCCGGGGAACTGGCCGCCGGCGCCCCTGCTGCTCTACCACCTCCGGATGATCGACCCGCTCGATCGGCAGGCCCGGCGCGACCGGTACGAGGAACTCGACCCCGATCGGCGCTGGCAGCCCTCCTACGCCCCCCTCACCGACGAGACGGGCCGTTGGCTGGTGCCGCTCGAGCGGGGGCGGGAGTACGAGCCCTGGCCCGACGCCGGTCCGCTCGGGGCCGCGAGCTCGGCATGAGCGGCGATCCCGGCCCCGACCAGCACTGTCGGTCACCGCTGACGGCGTGCATCGTCACCGATGGGCGGCTGCTCACGCCCGCGGTGGTCACGGCCCGGTCGTTCGTCGAACAGCACCCGACCGCTCGCGCCGTCATCCTGCTGACGACGACCGCCGCGTCCGACGACATCGTCGACGACGATCGAATCGAGCTGTGGCCCGTCGACCGCGTGGCCGAAGCGGCGGTCGGGTGGCGCCGGCTGGTCACCGCCCTCGAGCCCGAGGCGCTCCGACTCGCGCTGCGCCCGCGGGTCATCCGACAGGTGCTCGCCCAGGCCGAGACCGTCGTGCTGCTCGACCCCGGCGCGCTGGTCGTGGGCGACCTGACGCCGCTGGTGCCCGCACCCGCCGACGAGGCGGGCTGCACGGTGATCCCCTATCGACGGCGGCCGCCCCAGCCTCCGGAGACCGCACTCGACGCGGCCACCTGGGCCCAACTGCCGCTCTTCAACGCCGGCCTCGCGCTGTTCGACCGGCGCAGCACCGAGCTCCTCGACTGGTGGGCGGTCCGCACGTTCGAGGACCCGTCACCGCTCGCTGGTCCCGACGGCTGGACCGATCGCTGGTTCGATGTCGGGGTCGTGACCTTCGGCGCGAGGGTCGACCGCACCCCCGAGGTCGGCGTCGGCTCCTGGAACGTCGACGAGCGCTTCGCCCCCGACGCCGCCGGTCAGCTCCGACCGGATCGACCGACGCGCTTGCTGTTCCTCGGGTCCTTCGATCCCGAGCGACCATGGCGCCTCACGCCATACGACGAGACCGAACCCCGACGCTCGCTCGTCGATCTTCCGGAGCTGGCCCGGCACTGCGACGACTACGCCGGCCGGCTCGCTGCCACGCAGGTCGAGGGGCCGGCGCCCCTGACGCCGTGGCAGGGCATGCGTGCGTTGGCCTCGGTGCTTCGGACGGTGTTCCACCAGGACAGCGTCCGACCCCCCGGGCAGCCACCGGCCACACCGTTCGACCCCGACGGTGGGGACGGTTTCCGTGACTGGCTCGTGTCGACGGCGGACACGCCGGGCGAGCTCCCGCTCGTGGCGTTCGCGGCCTGGTGCGCCGACCCCGAGCTCCCGGAGCGGTTCCCCGACCCGCAGGATCCCGACCAGCGGCGGGCGTTCCTCCACTGGCTGGGCAGCGAGGGCCGCGAGCGCTTCCCGGACGTCGCGGTCGACTGGCCCGCCGTGGCCACTACCGCACTCGAACGGCCCTCCCGCCGGGTGGCCGTCCAGACGGACGGCGTGGACCTCGTCGGGTACCTGGACGGCGAGTTCGGTCTCGGCGAGGCCGGCCGCCGGCTGAGCGCGGCCCTGCACGCGGCCGAGGTGCCGGTGGCGACCATCGTGCATCGTGCGGCCGAGCACCAGGTCCGGAGCAGCTACCGGGCCGACGACGTCTTCCGCCACGACGTGGCCATCATCTCGACCAACGGGCCGCAGACGCCCACCGTGCACGCCATGGCGCGCGACGAGCTCCGCGGCCGCCACCTGATCGGGTACTGGCACTGGGAGGTGCTGCACGCCCTGACGCAGGACCACCTACCGGCCCTCGACCTCGTGGACGAGGTCTGGTGCCCGTCGAAGTTCATCGCCGGGATCTTCGAACCGCGTGCACCGGGCCGGGTCCGGGCCATGCCGTACCCGCTCGCGCTTCCCGCCGACCCACCGACCCGATCCCGATCCGACGTCGGGTTCGGCGACGAACCGACCTTCCTCTTCGTGTTCGACTACCTGAGCAGCGCGGCGCGGAAGAACCCGATCGGCCTGATCGAGGCCTTCACCGCCGCCTTCGCCGACGGGGAGGGCCCTCGCCTGTGGTTGAAGTCGATCAACGGTCGGCATCCCGCCGTGCGCGACGACGTCGAGCGGGTCCGGTGGGCGGCACGGGGACGGTCCGACATCACCATCGTCGATGGCGTGGTCGATGCCGACCACGTGCGGTCGATGATCGCCCACTGCGACTGCTACGTCTCGCTCCACCGGGCCGAGGGGGTCGGGTCCACCATCAGCGATGCGATGAACCTCGCTCGTCCCGTCATCGCGACGGCGTGGAGCGGCAACGTCGAGTTCATGTCGCCCGACACCGCCTACCTCGTGTCCACGCGAGGGTTCAGCCGGGTCGGTGAGCAGGCCTACCAGGCCTACCCGCCCGAGGGCTTCTGGGCCGAACCTGATCTCGACCACGCCGCGATGCTGATGCGCAAGGTCTACGAGGATCCGGCGGCGGCGCGGGCCAAGGGCGAGGCGGCGGCGCGGGACCTCCGCCTGCGCTTCTCGCCCGAGGCGACCGGCACGCGCATGCGCCAACGGCTCGAGGAGATCCGTGACGCCCGCTCCCCCGCCCGCGACCGCGGCAGCCGTTCGAGTCGCCGGCCCACCGTCGCCGCCCAGCCGCCGATCGCGGTGCTCTCCTTCAACCGGCCGCACTACTTCGAGCAGGTGCTGACCAGCCTCCGACACCAGTCCGAACCGGTCGACGGCCGGCGCGTGCACCTCTTCCAGGACGGGGCCGTGAACTGCTACAGCGGTCAGGTCAAGGCCTCCGAGGCCGACATCGCAGCGTGCGTCGCCCTCTTCGAGGCCGCCTTCCCCGAGGGCACCGTCCACGAGTCGAGGTGGAACATCGGGGTCGCCGAGAACTTCATCCGCGCCGAGACGTTCGTCTTCGAGGAGCTCGAGGTGCCGGTGGCCTACTTCTTCGAAGACGACCTCGTGCTCGCGCCGCACTACCTCCAGGCCCTCCGGACGATCTGGGAGGTCGTCCGGGACCAGCCCCGCATCGGCTACTTCAACGCCATGGGTCCCGACCCGGGTTCCCCCACCGAGCAGTCCGCCAGCAGCCGGACGTTGGGCCCGATGCACCACAACTGGGGCTTCGGCCTCCGCCGGGATCACTGGATCCGGATCAGCCCCCTCATGTCGCAGTACTACCGGCTGGTGCTCGGGAAGGACTACCAGGAGCGCCCGCACCCGGCCATCCGCGAGCTGTTCCGATCGTGGGGGGTGCCCGTCGAGCCGTCGTCCCAGGATTCGGCCAAGAGCGCGGCCAGCCTGGCGATGGGGGCCTTGAAGGTGACGTCGGGGCCCTGCCTCGGTCGTTACATCGGCGAGCTCGGCGTCCACATGCGGCCCGAGAACTTCGCCCGGGACGGCTGGGGCAAGACGCAGCTCTGGACCGATCCGCTCCCTGCTCCGGACCCGATCGACGACGCCCGGATCGACGAACTGGTGCGGCAGGCGATCGCCGAGCTCACGCCCACGGCCGCCGCCCTCGCTGATACTGGAGCCTGATGGCACGGACGATCTGGCTGCACATCGGCCTGGAGAAGACCGGCACCAAGTCGGTGCAGGACTTCTGCGCCGCCCACCGTGCCGAGCTCGCCGAGACCGGGTTGATCTACCCGCAGCTCGGCTTCCACCCCACCGCGCACTTCGCTCTGGTGGGAGCCGTCCTGGCCGAGGGCGATGATCAGC
The DNA here is from genome assembly GCA_030852625.1 of Actinomycetota bacterium. Lineage (GTDB taxonomy): Bacteria > Actinomycetota > Acidimicrobiia > Acidimicrobiales > VFJN01 > VFJN01. The sequence continues at coordinate 479 of JALYWQ010000405.1, read as the reverse complement.
ACCGGCTCGAGTTCGGGACCTTCGGTTCGTTCGACGAGGAGTGGGGCGCCCTGGCCACCGTGCTCGACCAGCACCCGCACGACGACGTGCTCCTCAGCGCCGAGCACTTCTCCTCACGGGTGCGTGCTTCGGGCATCGCCCGGATCGCGAGGTGGTTCGACGACCGCGATGTGCTGCCGGCCGTCAGGGTGGTCGTGAACCTCCGACGACAGGACGAGTTCCTGCTCTCCACCTACGGGATGGCCATCCGCCACGGCCGGTCGATGCCGTTCGACGAGTACTGGCCTTCGCACCTCGACGGCGACTGGCGCCGCTACGACTTCGACGCCACCCTCTCCGACTGGGCCCGCGAGTTCGGCGACGACCAGCTCGTGGTGGGGGTGCACGAGCGGTCCGCGATGCCCGAGGGTGTCGTCGCCGCCTTCTTCGACCTCCTCGGCCGGCCCCTTCCGCCCGGCGGCGACGCCGCGGTGCACCTC
>JALYWQ010000380.1 GCA_030852625.1 Actinomycetota bacterium | reverse complement strand
GAGTTCTACTGGGTGCCCCACACCGGCTGGGCCCTCACGAAGCGGAACCGCCGCACCGACGAACCGCCGTCGCCGCGGGGGCGCGTGAAGGAACTGGTCGACGACGTGCTCCTCCCCAACGTGGCCTTCGGCGCCCTGTGCCGGATCGGCCGGCGGGCCCCCAGCCTCATCCCACGGATGGCCAAGATCCTGCCGTCCACCGGGCGGGTCGAGTACACCGACCGCAGCGACAAGGTGTTCACCAGCCCCCGCATGGTGCGCTTCTACGAGATGGAGTACGCCATCCCGCGCGACTGCATCCCCGAGGCCCTCAACCGGGTGCGACGGTTGGTCGACGAGTCGGGCATCCAGCTGAGCTTCCCGGTCGAGGTCCGGGTGGTGGCGCCGGACGACATCCCGCTGTCCACGGCGAGCGGCCGGGCGTCGGGCTACATCGCGGTGCACGTCTACAAGGGCACCCCGTACGACGCCTACTTCCAGGGCGTCGAGGCCATCATGGACAGCTACGGCGGCCGTCCCCACTGGGGCAAGATGCACTTCCAGCGGGCCGAAACGCTCGCCGAGCGCTACCCCAGGTGGGACGAGTTCCAGGCCGTCCGCCGGCGGATGGACCCGAGCGGGACCTTCACCAACCCCTACCTGGATCGAGTGCTGGGCCGGATCTGAGCGAGGGTCACCCCGCGCCGAGCGCGGTCGGGCATGATGTCTCCGTGGTTGCGCGTGGGGGCGGGGAGGGCGATGGGGAGCACGAGGCCGAGCTGACGCGGCCCCGCAGCCGGCTGATCGCCGATCGCCGGAGCGCGGCCTCCTTCCTGCTCGGCGATGAGCGGGCGGCCCAGGTGTTCCGCCGGGTGTCCGGCCTGTGGGGCACGGCGATCGGCGCGATGGCCGTCATCGTGTCCGCCGTGCTGCTGGCCGACCCGGTCGAGGGAGCCAACGCTGCAGGCGCGCTGGCGGTCGGGGCCACGGCCATGGCGCTCGGGCTCACGTTCCTGTTCATCGGCGAGCGGGCTGGCGAACAGCAGCTCACCGCCCTGAGCCTCAGTGCGCTCATCGGGATGGTCGTCGAGGTCGGTCTGCTCGGACCCCGGTTCGAGATGGCGATGGTGGTCCCGGGCCTGGCTGCTGTGCAGGCCCTGCTCTACCTCCGTCGGCGGGCGTCGATCAGCGGCCTGTTGCTGGTGCTGGGCTCCTACGCCGTGTTGGTGCTCACCGTCAGCGGCTACCCCTCACCCTGGCTGCGGCTCCTCGTCTTCGCGTCCACGCTGTTCGCCACGAGCACCGTGCTCGCGTGGATCATCAGCCAGATCGCGCAGCTCTCGAAGAGCGAGCGCGAGGCGCAGCGTGAGCTGGCGCTCGCCACCGAGGCACTCGCCGACGCCAACGCCCAGCTCGAGGAGCGAGTCGGCCTGCAGGGCGCGGAGATCGGATCGCTGCAGCAGCTGCGCCGCTTCGTGTCACCACAGGTCGCGGAGGCGCTCCTCCAGGACGGCATCGAGTCGCTCGTGCCCCACCGCGCCCGCATCGCGGTGCTGTTCTGCGACCTGCGGGGGTTCACGAGCTTCTCGTCGGTCGCCGAGCCGGAGGAGGTGATCGAGGTCCTCGAAGCCTTCTACGCCACCGTGGGCCGAGCCCTCGATGCGCAGCGGGCGACGGTGGGATCGTTCGCTGGCGACGGGATCATGGCGTACTTCGGCGATCCGGTGCCGTTGGACGACCCGGCTGGGACCGCCGTGGAGCTGGCCGTGTCGCTCAACGACGAGATGCGCGACGTGGTCGATGGTTGGAAGCGCCGCGGCATGGACGTCGGCTGCGGGCTCGGTCTCGCCTACGGGTTCGCGACCGTCGGACCGGTCGGCTTCGACGGACGAACCGACTACACGGCCCTCGGTCCGACGGTGAACCTCGCGTCCAGGCTCTGCGACCTGGCCGGTGACGGTGAGATCCTGATCGACGGTCGGGCTCACGCCGCCGTCGAGGCTCGCGTCACGACCGAATCCCGCATGCTCGAGGTCCGGGGCTTCGCGATGCCCGTGCCGGTCCACCGGGTGCTCGGGTGGCACGGGCGTGAGCACCTGCGCCTGGTCGACTCCACGGGCGCCTAGCTCTAGCGATCGGGCTACACCAGGGGCCAGGGGTAGCGGCGCCCGGTTTCGTCGATCGGGAAGTGGCCGGCGTTGACGAGGGCCCTGGTCCGGGCGAGGAGGGCGTCGCGCTCGAAGACGTCGAGGAGCATGGCCAGCTCCGGTGGGAGGCCGTCGTCGAGGAGTCGGGTGAGGTCGGCCAGGTCGGCGTCGGGGATCGGTTCGCTGCCGAACTCCCAGATCACCGTGCGGAGCTTGAACTCCTGGTGGAACATCAGGCCGTGGTCGATGCCCTTGATGCGACCGTCGAGGCCGAGGAGGCAGTGGCCGCTCTTGCGGTCGGTGTTGTTGCCCACGAAGTCGAACGCGCACAGCCGTCGGAGCGTGGGGTGGTTGGCCTCGTCCTCGTAGAGCGTGAAGTAGTGCTGTTCGAAGTCGGCCTCCACGAAGGCCTGGACGGACCCGAGCCCGAGGGGGCCGTCCCGACGAACCGTGACCGGCACGATGTCCCAGCCGAGGAGTCGCGAGAGCTCGTAGGCCGCCACCTCCCGCTGGTCGAGGCCGCTCGGGAAGTCCCACAGCGGGCGCTCGCCCTGCCGGGGCTTGTAGATGGCCCGCATGGTCTGCGGGCCGCAGTGGACCTCGCACAGGAAGGTGCCGTTCGAGCTCCACGGCATCCGGCCGACGACCTCGAGCTCGCCGTCGCGCAAGACCTGGGCGATGGGTTCGTCGGCGGCCCCGGCCTGGCCGGGGGTCAGTTCATCCGCGGGCACGGGTGGCCGTCAGGATCCATCGGGAGGCCGCAGAAGCGGCACGGCGGACGGCCGGACGCCACGAGCTCGCGGCTGTGGCGGACGAAGCTCGACACCTGGGCCCGGTCGAGCCGAACCTTCACCGTGGCGCCGCTGGGCTCGTCGTCGTCGTCATCGTCGCCCGGCTCCTCGTCGTCGACCAGCTCCTCGAGCACCACGATGATGCGATCGTCCGGCTCGTCGTAGGCCACGCCGATGGGCCCGACGGTCCAGAGCGCGTTCACCGGCTCCACGAGCTCGAGGTCGTGCGAGGCCAGGCCGTAGGGCGAGGGCTCGAGGTCCTCGAGCAGGCCGTCGAAGTAGTCGGCCAGCGCGGCCACCTGCTGCTTCTCGCACCGCACGGTGACCACGAGGTCACCGTCGCGCGCCTGGAGGAAGAACACCCGCTGCCCGGGCGGCCCCACCGTGCCGGCCGTGAAAACGTCGGGGCTGGGCAGGTCGAACGACGTCACGACGGCACCAACGAGGTGAGGTCGCCGGTGGAGTTCACGGCGAGCACGACGGGCCCGTCGACGCCGTAGAGGATGGCCGACACCGAGCACGGCGATACGACGATGCGCTGGAACAGGTCGAGGTGGGTGCCGAGGGCCTGCGCCACGGCCGCCTTGATCGGATCCGCGTGCGACACCGCCACGATCGTCTGGCCGGCGTGCTTGGTGCGGAGGGCGTCGATGGCCGAGCAGATGCGGGTCTGCATCTCGGTGAACGACTCGCCGCCGGGGAAGCGGAACGTGCTCGGGTTGCGCTGCACGGTGCGCCACTCGGGCTTCTTGAACAGGTGCTTCAGCTCGGCGCCGGTCCACTCGCCGAAGTCGCACTCGAGCAGGCCACGGTTGCGCTGGACGGGCAGCCCGAGGGCCTTGCCGATCGGCGCCGCCGTCTCTCGGGTGCGCTCGAGGGGTGAGGCGTACACCGCGCTGACGGCCCGCTTGTCGGAGACCAGCGCCGCGATCCGATCGGCGACGGCGGCGGCCTGTTCCCGACCCTTGTCGGCGAGGTGGAGCCCCGGTGCGCGACCGGGCAGGACCTTCCCGGTGGTGGGGGTCTGGCCGTGCCGGACCAGCAGCACGAGCGTGGGGGGGAGGGGGGCAGGGGCGGTCGAGCGGGCCATGATCGGGGGCCAACCTATCGTCGGGCCCGATGGGATCCGATCGCCGGGTGGCCTTGCAGCGCATCGAGGACGACGTGGTCACCTGCCGCGCCTGCCCGCGGTTGGTGGCGTGGCGGGAGCAGGTCGCGGCGGAGAAGCGGGCCTCGTTCCGCGACGAGGAGTACTGGGGCCGGCCGGTGCCCGGGCTCGGCGATCCCGACGCCCGGGTGGTGATCGTGGGGCTGGCCCCCGCCGCCCACGGCGCCAACCGCACCGGGCGCATGTTCACCGGCGACCGATCGGGCGACTTCCTGTTCGCGGCCCTGCACCGCACGGGCTTCGCCAACCAGCCGACGAGCGTCGGTCGCCACGACGGGTTGGAGCTCACCGATGCGTGGATCACGGCGCCGGTGCGCTGCGCGCCTCCGGCCAACAAGCCGACGCCGGCGGAGCGGGATCGCTGCCTGCCGTACATGGAGGCCGAGCTCGCCGTGGTCCCGGCCCGGGTGTTCAT
>JALYWQ010000365.1 GCA_030852625.1 Actinomycetota bacterium | reverse complement strand
GTAGTTGGGGTTGCAGGGCGGGGGGGCGCTGGTAACGGTGACGGAGGGCGCCGCGGTGGTTGCGGGGGCCCGGGTCGTGGTGGTGGTGCGCCGGGTGGTCGCGGTGCTGGGTGCCGTGACCGCCGTGGTGTCGGTGACCGACGGCGCCGCCACCTCCGTGGTGTCGGTGGTGACGGTGGAGCTCGTGGTGGGACCGAGCCGCTCGATGGCCAGCTCGCCCGTGCGGAGGAGCAGGCCCGAGTCGGAGGCCACGTCGTCGGGGCAGCGGACGGCGGCCCCCTTGCCGAGGGAGTTGAGCAGGTCGTGGACCTGGCCGGCATCCACCGGCAGCTGCGAGATCCGCAGGGCCAGGGTGGCGTCGGCGCCGTCGTCGCCGGTGGCATCGCAGATGTCGTCGATGAGCGAGCCGATCGTGGAGCCGGCCAGGTCGATCGGCATGCCGGCCCGCTCGGCCACCTGGACCGCCTCGCCGATGGTGACGAGCTCGTCGGAGCTGTCGTCGTTGTTCGACCCACCGTCGTCGTCGCCGGAGGTGGCGATCAGCGCGGCCGCGGCGAGGCCGATGAAGAACAAGGGGAGCAGCACCAGGAGCAGCCGCGGCCGGCTCCGGTCGTCGTCCCGGTGGTACTCCTCATCCGGCTCATCGCTCGTGACCGGCGCGAACACCGAGGTGGGATCGGGGAACACCGGGTCATCGTCGTCGGGACCGGCTTCGCCCTCGACGACCGGGATGGGGCCAGAGCTCTCGTGGGGTCGGTCCTCGTCGTCGCCCAGCTCGCCGGGCGGCACGTCGTCGTCGACCTGGCGGGCGCTGCTCGTGGTGTTGGGGTCGAGCGGGCCACCCGGGATGGGGGTGCGCCGGTCGGTCCAGCTCGCCCCGTCCCACCAGGTGAGCATCCCCGGCTCACCCGGACGGCGGTACCACCCAGCCGGGACGTCGTCAGCCAATGCGTTCTCCTGCCCTCAGCGCTGCTGCGCCCATCGCTGTCCCTCGCACACCCAGTCTCCTCCCAGGAGTTCCCGGGGAGCCTAGTGAGGCATCGCAGGTCACGGTGGCCGCTTGCTCCCGGGGGCCCGTCGGGGCCGGCGGGCCGCTCCGCTACGGTCGAGGGGTGGTCGATCATGGCGAGGAACGCAACGTCATCGGTGGCCCCCTCGAGCCGTGCGGCACCGACCCTCTCACCGGCTTCTACCGCGACGGCTGTTGCTCCACCGGTCCGGAGGACCTCGGGAGCCACACGATCTGCGCCGTCGTGTCGGCCGAGTTCCTCGAGCACCAGCGCAGCATCGGCAACGACCTGAGCACGCCGATGCCGCAGTACCGCTTCCCGGGCCTCGTGCCGGGCGACCGTTGGTGCGTCACGGCCGTCAACTGGCTCCGAGCCCACCGCGACGGCGCCGCGGCGCCGGTGGTGCTGGCCTGCACCCACGAGCGGGCCCTCGACATCGTCCCGCTGGAGGTGCTCCAGGCCCACGCCGTCGACGTGCCCACGGACCTCTCCGGCCTCGAATGACCGACGGGCCGGAGCGCAACCGGCCTCGGGGTGGCACCTGGGACGGGGAGGAGTACCAGCGGCGCTTCGACGTCCTGGCGGCGTCGGGGGGCGACGTCCACGGCGAGGCGACCTTCGTGCGGGCCTACGGACCCGGGTCGGTGCTCGACGCCGGGTGCGGGACGGGCCGGGTGGCCATCGAGCTGGCCCGGCACGGCATCGACGTGGTGGGCGTCGACGTGGACGCCTCGATGCTGGCCACCGCCGCCGAGCGGGCGCCCGAGCTCCGATGGGTCACCGCCGACCTGGTCGGTCTCGACCTGGGCCGCACCTTCGACCTGGTGGTGATGGCCGGGAACGTCCCCCACTTCACGCCCCCGGGCACGGAGGCCGACCTGGTGGCGAGCGTCGCCCGGCACGTGGCCGCCGGCGGGTGCCTGGTGGCCGGGTTCCGGCTCGACCGTCCCTATGGCCTCGACCGCTACGACGCCGACTGCGCGGCGGCGGGCCTCACCTTGTCGGAACGTTTCGCGACATGGGACCGCGACGAGTTCCGCGATGGCGACTACGCCGTTTCCGTGCACCGCAAGTGACCTTTTCCGGCTGGACGGTTAAGCTGCAAAGGAAGCGCGGGCCAGTTCGACCAAGGACGTAAGCAGCATGGCGAATTCGGCAGAAAGCACGATCCGTGAATACCTGGACACGCTCGGTAAGCGGGCACCGAAGCCCCGGCACGTGGTGGACAAGGGCGCGGTCGCTGCGGTTCGCGAAAAGCTGAAGGCCGTCGCCGATCCCATCGAGAAGCTCAAGCTCTACAAGGAGCTCGAAGAGGCACGGCAGCCCAAGCTCGAAGCGGCGCCCGACCGGTCGGCGGCCCTCGAGGAGGGTTTCGTCGCCAACGCCAAGGCGTGGGCCGAGAGCCAGGGGATCCCGGCGTCGGCCTTCGAGGCCATGAAGGTGCCGCGCGACGTGCTGCGTCGAGCCGGGTTCGCCGTCACCGGCGGCGCCCGTTCCGCCGTCCGGGCGTCCGGCACCCGGGCTCCGCGCCTCGACCTGGGCGAAGTCACCAAGGCCGTCGGCGACCTGCCGAAGACCTGGACGCTGAAGGACCTGGCCGAGAAGCTCGACCGCGACACCGCCACCACCCGCAACTACGTGAAGCGCCTCGTCGAGGACCACGTGCTCACCGTGGTCGGCGAGGACAACAGCAAGCAGGGTCGTCCGGCGAAGATCTACTCGCTCAAGAAGTAGTGGGCTTGCGCCACCACACCGCGGTCCAGTCGACCTCGGTGATGGGGGCCGTGATCCCGTTGGCCTCGCGGTAGTCGGTGACGGCCTGCTTGCAGGCCTCGATGCCGTTGTAGTCGTCGACGAGCACGAACCCACCCGGTGACACCTGGGGCTCGAGGTGGGTGAGGGCGTCGATGGTGGATTCGTAGAGGTCGCCGTCGAGGCGGAGCACCGCGATGGCTCCGATCTCGGCGGCGGCCGTCGCGAGCGTGTCGCGGAACCAGCCCTTCACGAACCGCACCCGGTCGTCGAGCAGGCCGTAGCGGGCGAAGTTGGCCTGCACCTGCTCGAGGCTCACGGCGAGGGCCGTGTGCTCGTGGAGCCGGAGGGGCACGTCGATCGGGTACTTCTCGGCGTCGGCCTCCGGGAGCCCCTCGAACGAGTCGCAGGCCCACACCCGCCGATCCGGGTCGTCGAGCGCGGCGAGGATGCCGCGGAGGAGGATCGCGGTCCCGCCCCGCCACACGCCGGTCTCCACGAGGTCGCCCGGCACCCCGTCGGCCAGCGCCCGGGTGGTGCAGTCGAGCACGTTGTCGAGCCGGGCCCGGCCGACCATCGTCTCGGCGTGCGGGGGCCAGTCGTTCCCGACGGCGCGCACCTGCGGGTCGCCGCTCGGGCGGACCACCCGCCATCGGTTGGCGCGGAGGGCGTCGCGCAGCCCGTCGGGTTCGCCGCCCGGCCACTCGCGCAGGTCGACGTTGCGGACCTCCTCGTCGAGGAAGAGCTCGCGCGACAGGCAGCCGGCGAGGAGGTCGAGGTAGCGGGTGGCGGCTTCGCTCATCGGGGGGCGCACCGGCGAATCATGGCCGCCGGGTGTGCCCGCCCACCATCCGGGGGAAGGTCGATCAACGCGGGCCCGTACGGGAGGAGAGGCACGGATGGCGAAGGTCGACCTGCACGAACAGGAGGGGTTGGGCCCGGTCCCGGCCGAGAACCAGCCTGGTCACCACCCGCCGGTGGAGCAGGACAAGCCGTCGCTCACCCGGCTGAAGGCCGCCCACCGCGAGAAGCGGGTCTTCCACTTCGCCTTCGAGCCGCTCCTCATCCCGTTCGCGGCCGCCGTCGGGGTGCGGGACAGCTCCGCGTGGGTGGAGCTGGCACCGGGCGACGACGTCGACGGCAAGGACGACCTCGTCACGATCCACTTCGGGCCGTGGTCGATGGCCTTCCCGCGGATCGACGTCGTGAGCGCCGACGTCACGGGGCCCTACCGGCTCCACCGCGTCGCCGGACCACCGCACCTGTCGTTGAAGGACCGGGGCGTCACCTTCGCCACCACCCGGCAGCAGGGCCTCTGCATGCAGCTGCGGGAGCCCCGCAAGGCCCTCGACCCGTTGGGCGTCCTGCGCCATCCGGCCGCCACCGTCACGGTGGCCGATCCCGAGGAGCTGCAGCGCGCGCTGTCCGAGCCCGTGCGCTGAGGGCCGAGCTCGCCGCTCAGCTGAGGGCGAAGCCCTGGTAGCCGTTGGCGGCGACGGAGTCGCAGAACTCGGCGTAGGGCCCGAAGCCCGGTAGCGGCATGAACACCCGGGTCTTCCCGGGGACGTTGGCGCCGAGGTACCAGGAGTTGCAGGTGGGGAACAGCGTGAAGCCGGCCACGAGGTTCACGTAGTCGACCCAGTTGTCCTGGGCCTGCGGCTCGGCCTCCACGGTGGTCAGGCCGTTGTCGCGCAGGTGGACGAGGCAGTCACCGATCCACTCCACGTGCTGCTGGATCGAGGTGAGCATGTTGGTGAGCACCGACGGGCTCCCGGGCCCGGTGATCATGAACAGGTTGGGGAAGTTCACCGATCCGAGCCCCAGGTAGGTGCGGGGACCGGCCGACCACGCCTCCTGGAGGGTGAGGCCGTCCCGGCCGGTGATGTCCACCTTGAGGAGGGCGCCGGTCATGGCGTCGAAGCCGGTGGCGAAGATGAGCTCGTCGAACTCGTGGAGCTCGGCGGTGGTGCGGATGCCGGTGGCCTCGATGCGTTCGATCGGGGTGGCGTTGAGGTCGATGAGCAGCACGTTGTCGCGGTTGAACGTCTCGTAGTACCCGGTGTCGACGCAGAGGCGCTTGCACCCGATGACCTGGGTGGGGCAGAGGAGCTCGGCGACCTTCGGGTCCTGCACGACGCGGCGGATCCGACGGCGGACCCACTCGGCCACGATCTCGTTGCCGCGGGGATCGATGAGCACGTCGGTGAACGCGCCGAGGAACGCCAGGCCGCCGTCGTTCCACGCCCGCTCGAGGATGGCTTCCCGTTCCTCGTCGCTCACCTCGAGCACGCCCCGCTCGGGCGGCTGGCGCCATCCGCCGTAGCCCACCGCGGTGGTGCGGTTGGCCTTGCGGAGCTCGGCGTAGTGCGCCTTCACCTCGGCGACCTCGTCGGGGGACAAGGGCCGGTTCCACGCCGGCACGGCGTAGGTGGCGGTGCGTTGGAACACCGTGAGGTGGTCGGCCTGCTCGGCAATGATCGGGATGGCCTGCAGGGCCGAGCTGCCCGTGCCGATGATGCCGACCCGCTTGCCGGTGAAGTCGACCCCATCGTGGGGCCAATGGCCGGTGTGGTACGTGGAGCCGGCGAAGTCGTCACGACCGGGGATGTCGGGCAGGTTGGCCGACGAGAGGCACCCGGTGGCCATCACGACGTACCGACAGGTGAACCGCTCGCCGCCGCTGCCGTCGACGCGAGCCGTCTCCACCGTCCACGTGCTCGACGCTTCGTCCCACCGGGCCGACGCCACGCGGGTGTTGAAGGTCATGTCGCGGTGGAGGTCGAACCGGTCGGCGACGTGCTCGGCGTAGTCGAGGATCTCGGGCTGGGTGGCGTAGCGCTCGGACCAGTCCCACTCCTGCTGGAGGTCCTCGTCGAACCCGAAGGAGTACTCCAGGCTCTCGATGTCGCAGCGGGCGCCCGGGTACCGGTTCCAGTACCAGGTGCCGCCCACGCCGCTGCCGGCCTCGAAGACCCGGGCCCGGAACCCGAGCTCGCGGCTCTTGTGCAGCATGTACATCCCGGCGAAGCCGGCCCCCACGATGATCAGGTCCTGATCCACGACCCCGACGGTATGCGAAAACCTGACTGCGCGGTCAAGAACGGGCCGACGGGGTCAGTCCACCTCGCTGGGCGGGTGGTTCGGGCCGCCGGTCGGGATCGCCCCGTAGGTCTGCTCGTACATCGAGACGTTCTCGCTGATGGCTCGGGCGACCTGGAAGATCACCTGCACCGGGAGGCGCACCCGGGAGACCACGGTGGCCTGCTGCTGCGCCGGTCCGCCCTCGTCGGTGGTCGTGGCCGGCATGACCGGGGCCAGGAAGTCGATCGTGAAGCCGTCCTTGGTGTGCCACACGGCGGCGATCTCGGCGTAGACCCCGGGTCGCAGCTCCGGGGGCAGGTCGAAGTTCATGTGGAGCTGCTGCTCGTCGGTCATGGCCGGACGGTACAGCGGGCGGCCCGCCCGGGGGGCCGCGTCTACTTGGTGCGGCGGTTGAACCGGTTGCGGCGGCGCTTGCGCTCGTCGAGGTAGCGCTCGACGCTCACGCCGAGCTCGGCGGCCTTGGCCGCGAGCGCCTCGTCGTCGGCTGCCTTGCGCTGGGCGCGGAGCTCGTCCTCGGTGATCCCGAGCTTGGCCGCCTCAGCGGCCCGCTTGGCCACGCGTTCGGGATCCTTCGCCATCGCCCCACCCTACGGGGTGCCACCGTGGGTAGCCTCCCGACGTGCTCCACCACCTCACGCTCTGGGTGCCGGATCTGGCCCGAGCCGAACCGTCGTGGCGGTGGCTCCTCGGCGAGCTGGGGTACCGCGTGCAGGCGCCGCGCGAGGGCGTGCTGGTGTTCCGTTGCGACGACGGCGCCGCCATCGTGATGGAGCAGTCGCGCGACATGGTGCCGGGGATGCTGCACAGCCGCCTCCGCCCGGGCCTCAACCACGTGGCCTTCGACGTGCCGTCGGCCATCGACATGCTCGAGCTCGTCGCCGCGGCGGCGGGGCACGGGTGGAAGGCCCTCCCGATCGACGGTCATCCCATCGCCGGGGGCGCCGAAGTGGCCTACCTGGAGGACCGCGACGGCTTCGAGGTGGAGCTCGTCGCCCCGCTTGGCTAGCTACGGCGCTGAGGTACCGGTCGAGTCCGTGGTGCTCGCGGTCGTCGGCGGCGGGCCGGTGATGACCGTGCTGGTGCTCTGATTGTTGTTGCCGACGTTGCCGACGTCGACTTGATCCTGGGGCGACCCGGCGTTGCTCGAGAGGCCCGTTGGGCTGGTGCTCGACCGGGAGCTGCTCTCGGTGCGGGTGACGCCGCCCTGCGTCCGGGCGCCGGTGGTCGAGCCCGACGAGCCCGACGACGAGCTCTTCCTCGACGACGACGACGCCGTCTCGCCGGAGGTGCCGGCGACCTGGGTGGTGTCGACCGGCGCCACGGTGGTGGTGGTGGTGATCTGCAG
>JALYWQ010000364.1 GCA_030852625.1 Actinomycetota bacterium | reverse complement strand
GTCGTACCTCGCCCGCTGGCGGCTCGACGGTCCGGTGGAGCGGTGGCGGCTGCGGGGCATGTCGCCGTTCGACTCCATCCACGACATCAAGGCCAGCGAGCACCACCTCGTCTTCACCGATCTGCCGTTCGTGTTCGAGCCGCAGACGTTCCGCGGGGCAGCCCGCAGCCGTCGCAACCAGGAGCACACCAACCTTTGGATCGTGGCCAAGGAGCAGCTCCGCACCACACCGCCCGGCGGCGAGGTCACCGTCACCGAGGTCACCATCCCGATGCCCACGGGGCACCTGACGGTGGACTACGAGGAGGTCGACGGCCTGCTGCGCGTCGTCCTCCAGCAGATCCCGCTGTCGGACCTGATGGTCACCATCGGGCGCGAGTCGGTGGACCGGGACGGGCGGCTCATCGATCCCAACTACGAGGGCCTCGTCGCCCTCGCCGTGCAGCCATCCGTCATCGGGCGGTACCTCATCGACCCCGCCACGGGCACCGTCGTTGAGAAGGACCTGGCCACCGACGAGCGGATGTGGGGCGGGATCCTCGCCGCCGCTGACCGCTCCACCCCGGAGGCCCGCCGTCGCCAGCGCCAGCTCTGGTACGCCGGCGTGGGCTACGACCCCGCCCTCATCCCCAGCGAGTGGTGGGAGCTCTACGGCGAGGCCACCGACGGGCTCGTCGCCCCCGGCGATCTACCGGCCGAGCCGGTGGCCGGCAGCGTGGCCCGCATCGACCTCGAGGCAATGAAGGTGGCCGAGGTGCACGTGTGCGAGCCGGGCTCGTTCCCGTCGCCGCCCACCTTCGTGCCCCGCCGCGGCGCCACCACGCCCGACGACGGCTACCTCCTCGTGGTGCTGCACAAGGACGGGCCGAAGGAGATCCAGGTCTTCGACGCCAACGACCTCGAGTCGGGTCCCGTGGCCCGGGTGTCGTCGTCGACCTTCAACCCCAACCTGCTCCTGCACTCGTGCTGGATGCCCGACCGGGTCGGCCCCCGTCGCAGCACCTACAAGATCCCGCTCCGCCGCGACCTCGCCGGGGCCATCGAGGGCGTCCCCGGCGTGTTGCGCTCGATGAAGAAGCTCGGCCCGGCCATGGCCGAGGAGATGAAGAAGCAGAAGGCCGGCTAGCCGCCGAAGAAGAACTCCGCTGCGTTGCCGTGGAGCCAGGCGTCGCGAACCTCGTCGGGCAGGTCGAGGGCGGCCGCCTCGCCGAGGCACCGCTCCATCGACAGCACCGGGTAGTCCGAGGCGAAGAAGATCCGGTCCTTGCCGCGCGTGCGCATGTAGTGGAGCAGCGACTCGGGCAGGTACTTGGGCGACCACGCCGAGGTCATCAGGCGCAGGTTCTTGTACTTGATCATCAAGCGGATGGCGACGTCCCACCACGGGTCGGCGCCGTGGATCATCACCAGCTTGAGCTCGGGGAAGCGGATGCACACCCGGTCGAGGTGCATCGGGTGCTGCGGCTCGGCGGGGATGGGCGGACCGGGGATGCCGGTGTTCACGCAGAGGGGCAGCTCGAGCTCGCAGCACTTCGTGTAGAGCGGGTAGTAGACGGCGTCGCTCGGTGGGTACAGCCCGTCGCCCCAGAAGCTCGGGCCCACCACCGCGGTTGCGACGGGATGGTTGCGGGCCGCCTCCTCGAGGCTGCGCACCACCTTCATCGGCTTGAGGAGGTTGAACCCGCCGATGGCGAGGGCGAAGCGGTCGGGTCGAGCCTCCACGAACTGGTGGGCCCGGTCGTCGGTGGCCGTGGCCCGCGTGACGAGGATGGCTCGCTCCACGCCGTTGGCGTCCATGTCCTCGAGGAGCTCGTTGAGCTCGGGGCTGCGGAAGAAGTCGTCGCCGCCCTTGAAGTAGTCCTCCTTCACCCGGACCATGTATTCGGGCTGCTTGGCGACGTCGCCGAAGTCGACGTTGACGAGGCAATCGATCGCGCGGTTCATCGGGCGGGGAGTCTGGTGGACGAGCGGCCGACGGACAAGGATGCAACCTCGTGAACTTCGCCGACCTCACCGCCGTCCTCGCCGAGCAGGAGGGCGGGCTGCTCACCGTCACCCTCAACCGGCCCAAGCGCAAGAACGCCATCAGCGCCGCCATGTGGAACGAGCTCGACGCCCTCTTCACCCACGCCGCGGTCGACCCGTCGGTGCGAGCCGTGGTGCTCACCGGCGCCGAGGGCAACTTCTCGGCCGGCGCCGACCTCTCCGGCGAGGAGTCCAACGGGCTCACCGGCCACGGCCGCCAGTTGATCCTCCACGAGATGCGCATCGTCGGCGGGATCATCAGCCGCATCAAGCACCTGCCCAAGCCCACCATCGCCGCGGTGGACGGGGTGGCGGTGGGTGTCGCCCTCGGCGTGGCCCTCGCCTGCGACCTCGTGATCGCCAGCGACCGGGCCCGCTTCATGGAGCTGTTCGTGAAGCGGGGCCTGGCCCTCGACGGCGGCACCTCCTGGACCCTCCCGCACCTCGTCGGCATCCGCCGGGCCAAGCAGCTGGCCTTCTTCGGCGACACCCTCGATGCCGCCACCGCGCTCGACTGGGGCCTCGTCAACGAGGTCGTGCCGGCCGACGAGCTGCCGGCGCTGGCCGCCGAGTGGGGACGCAAGCTCGCCGACGGTCCCACCACCGCGATCAGCCTCATGAAGACCCAGCTCGACAGCGGCCTCACCGCCAGCTTCGCCGAGGCCATGGAGGGCGAGGCTCGGGCCCAGCACATCGTGTACACGACGAAGGACATGGAGGAGGGCATCAAGGCCTACCTCGAACGGCGGGAGCCCAAGTTCACCGGCGAGTGATCAGGTTGCTAGCTTAGTGAGCACTAAGTCGGCCTGGGGGAGGCGAAGGTGCACTCGGCAGCGGTGGTGGACGACGAGGCGGTGGCAGCGTTCGCGACCGATGGGTTCGCGGTCGTCCGCGGCTTGATCGGCGGCGACGAGGCCGAGGCCCATCGCCAGGTGATCGAGCCGCTGGCCATCGAGACGGCCTACGAACGGGGCGCGCCGCGCGGCGACGGCTCGCTCGAGGGCGCCTTCCTCCAGTCGTTCAACCTCTGGCGGCTCGACGACCACGTTGCATCGTTCGTGCTCGACCCGCGCTTCGCTGCAGTGGCGGCCCGGCTCCTCGGCGTGGAGCGGGTGCGGCTCTACCACGACCAGGCGCTCTGCAAGGGGCCCGATGGTGGACGAACTCCCTGGCACCAGGACCACTGGTACTGGCCCCTCGACACCGACGACATGATCACGATGTGGATGCCGCTCGTCGACCTCGGCGACGACGTGGGGTCGATGAGCTTCGCCCGAGGCAGCCACGTGCACGGCGACCTCGCCGGTGGCGGCATCAGCAAGGAGACCGACACCCGCCTTCGGGCGGTGATCGACGAGCGCGGGTTCGAGACCCACACCTACGGGCCGATGCAGGCGGGCGACGCCACCTTCCACCACGGCTGGACGGTGCACGCCGCCGGTTGCAACCGGTCGTCGCAGCTCCGCACGGTGATGACGGTGATCTACTTCGCCGACGGGGCGCGGGTGGCGGATGAGCTCAACCCCGCGCAGGACGTCGACCGCCAGGCGTGGGTCGGCGGCCGGGAGCGCGGCGAGCTGGCTGACCACGAGCTCAACCCGCTCCTGGGATGACGCAGGGCTCGGGCTCAGCCGGGGGCGAGGCGGGCGAGCGTCTGGTCGACGTAGCGCCGCACCGCGTCGCCC
>JALYWQ010000342.1 GCA_030852625.1 Actinomycetota bacterium | reverse complement strand
CGCAGGGATCGGGAGCAGCGGACCAGCCCTCGGGCCAGGTCTTCGTGGACCTTCAGTTGCCACATGGCGAACGTCGCCGCGGTCTTGGCGCCGAGTGGTTCGAACGATCGGCGCACATCGATCTCGGCGAGGACGGTGACCTCGGCGACCTCGGCCTTGCGACGCAACCGATCCGCCAGGCGCAACGCGTCGTGCAGGTCGTCATCCGACAACCCGCGGCAGCCGGCCGTGCGGGCGTGATCGAGTGCTGTTTCGGCGTCTCGGAGGGTGTCCAGCAGGCCCGACTGCATGCGAACAAGTGTACCCCGAAGATGTGACAATCCTCCGAAAACCCCAGCAAACATTGAAGAATCTGCAAGTACATCGGACCGTGCTGAGAGCGGTGCGGAGGGTGAGAATCGACCGAGGCGTCGACGCCAGTTGCGCCCCGCCGCGCGAAAAGCCCTCGCCGGCCGAGCAGCGAAGAGCTGCGTAGCGTGGCGCTTGATGCGCAACCGCTTCGCACTGACCGCCGTAGGGCTACTCGCCGTGAGTGCCGCTTGCAGCGACGACTCGTCGGAGACGTCGTGCGCTCCGACCGACGATGTGATCGTCGCCGTCCGCACCCCTGACGAGGGCGATGATCAGATCACGTTGCTCGAGACGGACGGCAAGTGGGGCCGGCAGCTGAGTCCGGAGAACCAGAACGCCAGGAGTCCGTCCTTCTCGCCGGACGGCCGGCGAGTGGTCGTCGAGCGCGCTGATGGCGGGTGGGGCGATGGCGGGCCGTACGCCACCGCGCTCGGGATCCTCGCGGTGACCGGATCCGAGTTCGAGATGATCACCGGCGGGAAGGAGGACGACGGGTCCTGGCCCCCTGAGGAAGGTCACTTCGACGCGGATCCCGACTGGTCCCCGAGGGGCGACTCGATTGCGTTCACCCGCAACGGTCGGCTGCATCTCGTGGAGCCAGGGGAGCGGTCCCGTCCCTTGACCGAGAGCGAGGGGGACCGCGGCCCGAGCTGGTCACCAGACGGCGAGCGGATCGCGTTCATCCGCGCCGAGGGTGAGCGCCTGGGCCTCTGGTCGATCGACAGGGACGGTGCGAACGAGCGGGAGCTCACCCAGATCCCCAGCCCGCCCAGGGGTGGCCTCGATGTCCCGATCAGGGAGTTCGCCCGCCTCACCTGGTCCCCAGACGGTGAACGGATCTACATCGATGGCACGCCGCTCCTCATCGCCGACGTCGAGTCCGGTGATCTCACGGACGCCGGGGGCGCCGTCACGAACGTGGTGTTCGCTGACGACGCGCGCGTCTACGCGGTCGCGCGGGACGACGAGTCCAAGTACCCGATCTACAACACAGGAAGCGCGATGGCGGCCGACGGCACGATCACCACCATCACCGTGCTCTCCCGCGAGGTCTCACCGTGGCGACTGATGCTGGCCACGGCTCGTGGCAGCGAGTTCGTCGACGCCAGCTTCGTTGGCGACAAGTTCGACTACGGGCCGTCGGCCGGTCTCGACGTCCACGCCTGCGGCTGACCTGGCCAGTACGACTAGAAGCCGGAGCGGCACTCCTCGAGGGCCCACTTGGCGCCTGAGTCCACGGCCTTGGTGCCGCCGAGGATCGTGCCGCCCGCGATGCCGGCGGCCCGGCGGCGGACGAACGCGCAGGCGGGGGTGTTGGTCTCGGCCACGGTGGTCTGCACCAGCACCACCGGCCCCGGTCGCTTGCCGGCGAAGCCGCCACCGGTGAGGGCGTCGGGGAAGGCGTCGCCGGTGGCGATCGTCAGGTGGTTGGGGGTGAAGCCGAACCGGTCGATGGCGAGGTCGGCCAGCGCTACTGCGGTGCCGTAGCGGTTGTCGCCCGCCACCCGCTCGACGGTGAGCCCGAGGCCCTTGATCTGCGTCTCGACGGCCGGCGCCAGCGCGGCCGGTCCGCCGGTGAGCAGCACGTGCTGCACGCCGAGCGACGTCAGGGCCGATGCGGTGGCCGTGGGCAGGCCGCCCTGCTCGCTGAGCAGCTGGGGGAAGTGCTTGGCGAACACGATGCCGCCGGCGGCGAGGGCGTCGGGGAACGCCCACCCCGCCGACACCACCGCCGTGCGACGGCCCTGGTCGTCGACACCGACCGCACCGGAGCCCGCCGCGGCGGCGATGTTGGCGGCGGTGGCGAAGCGGTCCTCGCCGCCGAGGCGGTTCACCTCGTAGCCGGCGTTGCGGAGGATGGTCTCCACCGCTGGTTCGATGGCCGCCGGACCGCCGAGCAGGTCGACCCGCTTCACGCCCATGGCCTTCAGCGCGTCGAGGGTGGCGGGCGGCACGGCGTTGCTGCCCGACAGCAGGATCGGCGCGCTGTTGATCCCAGCCACCAGGTTGGCGGCCAGGGCGTCAGCGAACCCGTCGCCACGTGACAGGTAGGCCACGTTGGACGACGGGAAGGCGCTCTTGGCGATGGCCGCCGCGGTGGCGTACCGGTCGGCCCCGGAGAGGCGGCTCAAGGTGAAGGCCGGCGTGAAGCCGCGCTGCTGGATGGCGTTGGCCACGTCGGTGCGGAGCTGGGGGAGGAGCTTGGCCAGCTGGGCGCCGGGGCACGACGTGTTGTTGGAGTCGCCGTGGCCGCTGATGTTCTTCAGCGTGACCGACGTGCCCTCCGGCCACTTGGCGCTCGTGGTGGAGCCCACCGTCACGGTGGACGAACCGGTGGGGTTCACACCGTGGAAGCCGAGCTTGAAGGCCAGCACGTCGACGATGGAGTTGTAGGCCACCTGCGGGACCGCCGTCGTGGTGAAGTCGCCGATCACCGCCACGCCCGTCGAGACGCTGTTGAAGCCGCTGGCGTGACCGCCGATCACGGCGCGGCGGATCCCGCCGTAGCGACCCTCGAACACCTGCCCGTACTGGTCGACGAAGAAGTTGTAGGCGATGTCACACCAGCCGTTGGTGTGCACGTGGAAGTTGTAGATCGCCCGCAGGATGGCGGCGGAGTCGGACGGCCCGTAGGCGTTGTCGCCCGCCGTGTGGTGGACGTACCCGAGCTTGATGCCATCGACGTAGTCGGGCGTGCCGTCGCACTCGCCGCCGGAGTCGTCCCGCCAGCTCTCGTCGGCGCTCCACTGGGCGCGCGTGATCATGGTCGGCGGCGTGGCCACCCCCGCAGACGCCATGCCCGATGCTGGGGTGACGGGCTCCGAATCGATGGCGTGGATCGTGAGGCCCCGGACGTCGGGGCCGGTCGAGCGCAACTCGATCTCGGAGATGTCGCGCCCGAGCCACGCTGGTCCGACGTAATTGCGCTCGGTCGGCTCACCGCTGGCCGCGTCGGGCCGCTCCTCACCGTCGGTCTCGAGGGTGAGCCAGTCGCTCCAGCCGTCGTCGTCGAGCGCCCGCAGCTCGAACGCTCCGCTCACCGGGGCGTCCCAGGTGAGGGCGATGAGCTCCGGTCCGCCATCGACGTCGAAGCGATGGGCGTCGCCGTCGGCCAGCGTCCCGTCGGCCACGGCCGAGGTCGACTCGTGGACCGATGGGGTGCTGGCCGCCTTCGGGATGTTCAGGAGCGGGGTGAACCCGGCGACGAGGAGCGTGCCGACGAGGCCGCGGAGGGCGATCCGGCGGGAGGTGCGGGGGGAGAAAACGAGCACCCTCTGTTGTACCCCGGGCCGTGCGCCGACTGAAGTCGCCCCCGTCGAGCCCTCAGCACTCGGCGGTGAGGTAGCGCTCGAGGCGGCTGGCCGCCTCGTCGTAGCGAGCCTGGGCGTCGCTGTAGGCCAGACCGTCGACTTCGGCGGCGTTGCCACCGGCTTCGGCGAGGAGGTCCCGCAGCCGTCGGGAGGTCTCGGCCAGGTCCCGAGCGGCGCCCCGCGGCTCGTCGGGGGCCAGCTCGAGCAGCTCGTCGGCCCGTTGCACGAGCGCGTCGAACGCCGCGCTGATCTCGGCCTCGGTGGCCCGGTCGCCGAAGGCCTCGAAGGGGTCGTTGTCGGCCAGGCGCTCGAGCGAGCGGCAGAAGGCGGCGGGATCGGGCGCCGGGTCGCCGTCGTCGCCCTCGGCGTTGACGAGCAGAGCCACGCCGGCGATCGCGCACACCACGGCGGCACCGATCAGGGCGAGGCGGCGGCGCATCAGGGCGACGGTAGCGGCGGCCTCTACGCTGCGAGCGTCATGGAACTGCTGCTCATCGCCCTGCTCGTGCTCGTGGTCGGGGGCGGGATCGCCTTCGTCGCCCTCAACCGGGGGAGGGGCACCACCCTCGAACCGCCGCCGGCGCCCCCGAAGCCGCCGGTCGACGCCCCTCCGGCTCCCGAGGCCCCACCGGTTCCGGAAGCACCGCCGGTGCCCCAGCCGCTCCCGGAGCCCGAGCCCGTCCCGGAGCCGGAACCGATCCCGGAACCGGAGCCGGAGCCCGAACCCGAGCCGGTCGTCGAGGCTCCCAAGCCGAAGGCCACGTTCCGGGATCGCCTCGGCCGGGCCCGCGGTGCCATGTCGGGCTACCTCGGCTCGGTCCTGTCCCGCGGGAAGATCGACCAGGAGACGTGGGACGACCTGGAGGAGGCCCTCATCCGGGCCGACGTCGGGCTCACCACCACGACCGACATCCTCGACCGCCTGCGGGCCACCGTCGCCGAGCGGAAGATCACCGATCCCGCCGAGCTCCTCGAGGCCCTCAAGGACCAGGTGAAGGGCGACCTGCGGGCCGGCGATCGGTCGCTGACCTTCGAGCCCGGCACCACCAACGTGTGGCTCTTCGTGGGCGTCAACGGCGTCGGCAAGACCACCACCATCGGCAAGGTCGGCAAGCGGCAGGCCGACGAGGGTCGCAGCATCGTCATGGCCGCCGGCGACACCTTCCGGGCCGCGGCGGCCGAGCAGCTCGCCACCTGGGCCGAGCGGGCCGGCGCCGACCTCGTGCGGGGCGCCGAAGGCGGCGACCCCAGCGCCATCATCTTCGATGCCGTGCAGCGGGCCGCCGCCCGGGGCAACGACCTCGTGCTGGCCGACACCGCCGGCCGGCTCCACACCAAGACCAACCTGATGGAGGAGCTCAGCAAGGTCCGTCGGGTGGCGGGTCGCGAGCCGGGCAACGTGACCGAGGTGCTCCTCGTGCTCGACGCCACCACGGGCCAGAACGGCCTGGTGCAGGCCCAGCAGTTCACCGAGGCCGTAGAGCTCACCGGCGTGGTGCTCACCAA
>JALYWQ010000334.1 GCA_030852625.1 Actinomycetota bacterium | reverse complement strand
GTCTACCGGGCGTGGGACGACCTCGGCGGCCCGACCGTGGACGGCCCCAACGATCTGGTGCCGGCGGCCCTGGCGGTCGAGCCTCGACTCGCCGGGTGGCGGGATCGACTGGGGTCGGCGACCGGTGTCGAGCCGGCGCTGGCGGGCAGCGGCGGCACCTGGTTCGTCGAGGGTTCGTACCCCGACGTGCCCGGCGCCGTGGTCGCCCGGACGCGAAGCGACCGCCCCTAGGGGCGGTCGATCGGAGACGTCCGGCGGGCTACTTGCCGGCGCGACGCTGCCAGCGCGTCTTCTTCAGGAGCTTCTTGTGCTTCTTCTTGCGCATGCGCTTGCGGCGCTTCTTGATCAGAGAACCCATGAGGGGAGCCACCGTATCGGTCCCCTCCCCGACGATGCCAGGTGACTGCTCCCCGGCCGGGATGGGCAACACTGGCCACCATGGGCCCCGTCCTGCGAGCCGAGGCGATCTCGCAACGCTTCGGCGACCGGGTCGTCCTCGACGGCGTCGACCTCGAGGTGCCCCCGGGACGCATCGTCGGGCTCCTCGGCCCGAACGGTGCGGGGAAGACCACGTTGATGCGGATCCTGTTCGGCGTCCTCCGGCCCGAGGCCGGGACGATCCGCTGGGACGGTGAGCCCGCCACCGACCACCACCGGGCCCGGTGGGGCTACATGCCGCAGGAGCGAGGGCTCTACCGCGACATGCGGGTGCTCGATCAGCTGGTGTGGATCGCCCGGCTCCACGGCGTGGATCGCCGGACGAGCGAGGCCCGGGCCCGTCACCTCCTCGACCGGTTGGGCCTGGCCGACCGGACCGACGACCGGGTGATGGACCTCTCCGGTGGGATGGCCCAGCGGGTCCAGCTCGCCGCCGCGATGGTCCACGACCCGGAGCTGCTCGTCCTCGACGAGCCCTTCGCCGGCCTCGACCCCGGCGCCATCGAGTTCCTCTCGGCGGTGATCCGGGACCACGTGGCCGCCGGGCGCAACCTGCTCTTCTCCAGCCACCAGCTCGACCTCGTCGAGGACCTGTGCGAGACGATCACCCTCATCGACCAGGGTCGGGTCGTGCTCCAGGGCGACGTCCGGGAGCTGAAGGCGGCCAGCGACGAGCGCTACCTGCGGGTCGACGTCGCCGTGCAGGACGGTTGGGTGCCGACCGAGGAAGCGACGACCACCTCGACCACAGCGGCCGGCTCGCGCCTGCGCCTCGGGCCCGGTGTCGACGCCGCTGCCGTGCTCGACCGGATCCGCGCCCAGGCGGCGGTCGGGGACTTCGGGGTGGAGAACCCCAGCCTCTCGGAGCTGTTCCTCCGCGCCACGGAGCCCAACCGGGTGGGAGACGGTCGATGAGCCCGTTGTCCAGCCTCCTGCTCGTGGCCGGGCGCGAGCTCCGTGAGACGTTCCGGCGGAAGAGCTACTGGACGGTGCTCGGCCTGCTCGTGGTCGGGGCGACCCTGGCCGTGGGCCTGCCCGACGTGATCGGCGGGGACGACGACCGCACCACCTACGACGTCGCCGTGGTCGGTGCCACCGACTCGCTCGTCGTCCGCCTCGGCGGAGCCGGTGCGGCGATCGATGCCGACATCGAGGTGCGCACCGTCGTGGACGGGCCGACCGCCGAGCGCCTGGTGGCCGACGACGTCATCGACCTGGCCCTGATCGCAGGGAGCGACCCCGCGCCGACGATCGTCGTGGAGGAGGACCACGACCGCCTCGTGATCCTCGTGCAGCAGGTCGTGGCGACCGAGCAGCTCACGGCGGCGCTGGGAGAGGCCGGCGTGTCGCCCGACGAGGTCGCCGCTGCCCTCGACGCGCCCCGGCCCGCCGTGCGCCACCTCGACGAGGGTCGGGAGAGCCGGCGGGGCGGCGCGTCCATCCTGTCGTTGCTCGTGTACTTCCTCCTGATCGTCCTCATGGTGCAGGTGGCCAACGGCGTGGCCATCGAGAAGTCGAACCGGATCAGCGAGGTGCTGCTCGCCGTCGTGCGGCCCGGGCCGTTGATGTTCGGCAAGGTGCTCGGCGTCGGCGTCTCCGGTCTGCTGACCACCCTCGCGGTGGCCCTCCCGGTGCTGGTGAAGGCCGCCCTCGGGGGCGATCTCCCCGACGGCATGGTCCGGGCGATGATCGCCGGATCGGCATGGCTCGTCCTCGGCATCGCGCTCTACCTCACCATGGCCGCGGCGGTGGGGGCGATGGTCGAGCGACAGGAGGAGACGGGGTCGGCGACGGCGCCACTCAACGGCGCCCTCATCGGTGCCTACGTCGTGGCCCAGAGCGCC
Source organism: Actinomycetota bacterium (assembly GCA_030852625.1). Classification (GTDB taxonomy): domain Bacteria; phylum Actinomycetota; class Acidimicrobiia; order Acidimicrobiales; family VFJN01; genus VFJN01. The sequence goes on along the minus strand of JALYWQ010000334.1, from coordinate 8,226 downwards.
CCCGAGTCCACCCTGGCCACGGTGTTGGCCTACGTGCCGCTGACCTCGCCTCTCGTGGTGCCGGTGCGGTTGGCCATCGGCGTGTCATCCACGGTCGAGGTGGTGGTGTCCCTCGTGCTCAGCGTCGTCAGCGTGATCGTCGTCGGGCGGCTCGGCGCCGTCATCTACCGGCGGGCCATCGTGCGCACCGGTCGACGCCTCAAGCTCGCCGAGGTGCTGCGCTGAGGAGATGCGCAAAGAGGGGCGGGGCTGGAGGTGGTGCCGCAGGAACGGCGGCACTGCGCACATGGTCGCCTCGCCTGTCGGCTCGGCTCCTTAGGCGCCATCCCTCGCTCGGTTGGCTCGGGGGGGAGGGCTCGAACCTCCAACAGCCGGCTCCAAAGGCCGGTGTTCTGCCAATTGAACTACCCCCGATCGGGTGTGGTGCAGGTTAGGCCCCTGGCCCGCCGTCCCCTCGATGTGCCGTGTGCGAAGGGGCCCCTGCGAGGTAGACAGGATCCATGACCGATCGCAGCCTCTCCGCAGTCGTCCTGGCGGCCGGCGAAGGGGCGCGGATGCGGTCGACCCGACCGAAGCCGCTCCACCTCCTCTGCGGCCGGGCCATGGTGCTCTACGTGCTCGACGCCCTCCCCGCCAAGGAGTTGGCCTCCACGGTGGTGGTCGTCGGCCACGGCGCCGAACGGGTGATGAAGAAGCTCACCGAGCTGGGCGACGGACGGCGCATCGACTTCGTGGAGCAGCACCAGCAGCGGGGCACGGGCGACGCCGTCGCCGTCGGCCTCACCGGCCTCCCGGAGGACGACGACCTGAGCGACGAGCTCGACGTGCTCGTCCTCCCCGGCGACACCCCGCTCCTGCGTCCCGAGACCGTGGCCAGACTCGTCGCCGAGCACCGCAGCTCCGGGGCGGCGTGCACCCTGCTCACCGCCCGCCTCGACGATCCCACCGGCTACGGGCGCATCGTGCGGGTGGGCAACGACGACCGCATCCAGCGGATCGTGGAGCAGGTCGACGCCGCCCCCGACGAGCTCGAGATCGACGAGATCAACACCGGCATCTACTGCTTCCGTCGCAGCCTCCTCGCCCCGGCCCTCCGCCTCGTGAACCCCGACAACGTGCAGGGCGAGTACTACCTCACCGACGTGGTCGAGGTGCTCGCCGAAGCGGGCCACAAGGTGGTGAGCCTGGTGGCCGACGACCCCAACGAGACCCACGGCGTCAACGACAGAGCCCAGCTCGCGGCCGCCGAGGCCGCCCTCCGGGCCCGCACCAACCGGGAGTGGCTCAGCCGCGGCGTCACCCTGGTCGATCCGGCCACCACCTACATCGACACCACGGTGAGCCTGGCCGCCGACGTCACCATCTTCCCGGGCGCCATCCTGCAGGGCCGCACCACCATCGGGCAGGGCGTGGAGATCGGCCCGGGTTGCCGCCTCGTCGACTGCACGGTGGGGGAGCACACGGTGCTCGACCACACCACGGCGCGGCTCTCGGAGATCGGCGCCGACTGCGAGGTGGGGCCCTACGCGGCCCTCGGCGCCGGCTCGGTGATTCCGTCCGGGACCCGCACCGGGCCGTTCTACACTGCAGGGGCGGGCGCCGGTCTCGACGACTGACGGCCGGTCCCATCCGATCTGCGGCCCCGAGGGGACCCATTGGAGCTGGTCACCAAGAAGAAGTTGCACCTCCTGGCGGGACGCTCCCACCTGCCCCTGGCCGAGCAGATCGCCGACCACCTGCAGGTGCACCTGGCCGAGCCCAACCTGGCCGAGTTCGCCAACGGGGAGATCCACTGCCGGCTGGGCGAGAACGTCCGCGGCTCCGACGTCTTCATCATCCAGACCCACGGCGCGTGCGGTGACCTGTCGGTCAACGACGTGATCATGGAGCAGCTGATCATGATCGACGCTGCCCGGCGGGCGTCGGCCAAGCGGATCACCGCCGTCATCCCCTGCTACGGCTACGCCCGGCAGGACCGGAAGGCCGAGAACCGCGAGCCGATCACGGCCAAGGTCGTGGCCAACCTGTTCGCCTCGGCCGGCGCCGACCGCCTCATGTCGGTCGACCTGCACTCCGGGCAGATCCAAGGCTTCTTCGACGGCCCCGTCGACCACCTCACCGCCATGCCGGTGCTCATCGACTACCTGCGGGCCAACCTGCCCGAGGATCTCGTGGTGGTCTCGCCCGACGCCGGTCGGGTGAAGGTGGCCGAGCGCTACACGAACATGCTCCACGCCGACCTGGCCATCGTGCACAAGCGGCGCGTGAAGGGCGTGAAGAACACCGTGGAGGCCAAGGAGATAGTGGGTGAGGTCGAAGGCCGCACCTGCGTGCTCATCGACGACATGATCGACACCGGCGGCACGCTGGTCGCGGCCGCCGAGCAGTTGGCCGAGCGGGGCGCCACCCAGATCTACGCCGCCGCCACCCACGGCGTGCTGTCGGGTCCGGCGATCGACCGGATCAAGAACTCGGTGATCAACAAGGTCGTGATCACCGACACGCTGCCGCTGCCGGCCGAGAAGCAGATCGACAAGATCGAGGTCCTGTCGATCTCCTCGGTGCTGGCCCAGGCCATCGACGCCGTCTTCGAGGACAAGTCGGTCGGCGAGATCTTCGGCGGGGCCAACCAGAACTGAACTAGCCACGGCCGGGGACCGGCCAGTAGCTTGGCTCGTTCCCCGATAGCGCTCCGGCGCGATCTCAGACGTAGGAGTCATCTGATGGCCGAGATCATCCTCAAGGCAACCCCGCGCGCCGCGGAGGGCACCCGCCCTGCACGCCGGCTCCGGGCCGAGGGCAAGATCCCCGGGGTCGTGTACGGCCTCGGCGGCGAGCCCGTCACCGTCACCGTCGACTGGCGGGAGCTGCGCTCCACGCTCATCACCGAGCAGGGCCTCAACGCCGTCATCCACCTGGACATCCAGGGTGGCGACAAGACCCCCACGCTGGTGAAGGACGTCCACCGCCACCCGGTGCGTCGCAACGTGCTGCACATCGACTTCATCCGGGTCGACCTGGACAAGACCGTGGACGTCGAGGTCCCGGTGGTGCTCGAGGGCGAGGCCGAGCTGGTGGCGCGGGAGAACGGCGTGGTCGACCAGGTGCTCACCGCCCTGCTCATCACGGCCAAGCCCGCCGACATCCCCTCGCAGCTCACCGTCGACATCTCGGGCCTCGAGATCGGCACCAACATCCGCGTGGGCGACATCGCCCTTCCCGCCGGTGTCACCACCTCGGTCGACGCCGAGGAGTCGGTGGTCACGGCACAGCACGGTGTCTCCGACTCCGACCTCGAGCGCGCCGAAGGCGAAGCCGCCGGTGAGGCCGAGGGCGACGAGGCTGCCGAGGGCGAGGGTGGCGACGAGGCCGAGGGCGAGGGTGGCGGCGAGGAAGCCGCGGCCGACACGCCCGCCGAGGGCGACGCCGAAGGCTGAGCGTGTTCGGGCGGGGCGGCGAGCGTCGGGGCACCCCGGCCGACCTGCTCGTGGTCGGCCTGGCCAACCCCGGTGCCGAGTACGAGGGCACCCGGCACAACGTCGGCGCCGAGGTCGTGCAGCTGCTGGCCCAACGCCACGGCGGCGCGCTGCGCCGGTCGAAGGAGCGCGCCATGGCCGACGAGGTGCGGATCGGTGAGCAGCGGATGGCCTTGGCCATCCCGCAGACCTACATGAACCTCTCCGGTGAGGCGGTCGCCCCGCTGGTCCGCCGCTACGGCATCGAGGATCCCCACAAGCTGGTCGTCGTCCACGACGAGCTCGACCTGCCCGTCGGTCGGATCAAGCTGAAGCTCGGCGGCGGCCTGGCAGGGAACAACGGCCTCAAGTCGGTGAAGGCCCACCTGAAGACCGACGACTTCGCTCGCGTCCGCATCGGCATCGGCAAGCCGCCGGGCAAGAGCGAGGGCGCCGACCACGTGCTCAAGAAGCCCGGCAAGGCCGACCGGCTCGAGCTCGACATCGTGGTGGTCGAAGCGGCCGACGCCGTGGAGCTCATCCTGGCCGAGGGCATCGCCGCGGCCATGAACCGCTTCAACACGCGGGCCCAGGAGCCCTGACCGGCCCCTGCCTCGGCGGAACCCGTTCGCCCACGCTCCCCGGCGCACGCGATCCTCTCGACATGGCGGACGAATCGTCCCACCGGGTGTGACAGGCCATCCGACAGGGGCCGGGCGCCGGTAGCGTGGCTGCCTTCCCATGGTGTTGCGTGACCTCCCCTCCCTGCTCCGAGAGGAGCCCGGCTTCGCGTCCGTGCTCGGGCGTTCGAGCGCGGTCCTGGCCGTCCCGGAGCCAGCGCGCGCCCTCACGATCGCCGGCCTGAGCCACCTGAGCAGCCGGCGGCCCATCGTGGTCGCCACGCCCACCACCGGCGACGCCGATCGGGTGGCCAACGACCTGCGGGTGTTCCTCGGTGCCGAGGCGGTGGCGGTGTTCCCGGCGTGGGAGACGCTGCCGTTCGAGCGGGTGTCGCCCTCGGTGGAGACCATGGGCCGACGCCTCGAGGTGCTCTGGCGGCTGGCCGACGCCAGCCGGGCCCCCCGGGTGCTCGTGGCCCCGGTCCGGGCGCTCGTGCAGCGGCTCGGGCCCCACGCCAGCGAGGCCGAACCGCTGTGCATCGTGCCGGGGGAGCGCCGGGACCGCGACGACCTCGTCCGGCAGCTGGTCGGCGCCGGCTACCGGCGGGAGGAGGTGGTGGAGCACCGGGGCGAGATCGCCGTGCGGGGCTCGATCGTCGACGTCTTCCCGTCCACCGCCGAGCGGCCGGTGCGCATCGACCTGTGGGGCGACGAGGTCGACCGCCTCACCGAGTTCTCCGTGAGCGACCAGCGCTCCACCGATCCCCTCGAACGGGTCGAGGTGTTCGCCTGCCGCGAGCTGCTCCCCACCGACGACGTGCGGGCCCGGGCCGAGAAGCTGATCGCCACCGAGCCGTGGGGCCGGGAGCAGTGGGAGCGGCTGTCGCAGGGCCAGGTGTTCGACGGCATGGAGTCGTGGCTGCCCTGGCTCACCGCCGGTGAGGAGGTGCTGTTCGACCACCTGGGTGACGACGCCCTCGTCCTCCTGCTCGAGCCCCGCCGGATGCGCGACCGGGCCGCCGACCTGCTGGCCGAGGAGGCCGACCTCGCAGGCACCCTCGCCAAGACCTGGGGCGCCACCAGCGACAGCGACGCCGACGAGGGTGACGGGTTCCCCCGGCTCCACCTGCCGTTCGACCGGCTGCTCAGCCACTCGAAGGTGCCGGCCTGGACCGTCACCACCGCGCCCGAGGGCCCCGACGTCGCCACCGTGACCTCCATGGGCGTCGCCGTGGCGGCCGGCGATCCCGACCGGGTCGCCCGCCAGCTCGCCGACCTCCAGGCCGACGGCTACCGGATCGTGGTGGCCGCCGAAGGCGAGGGCTCGGCCGCCCGGGTGCGGGACCTCCTCTCGCAGCACGGCGTGCGGCCGGAGGTGGAGATCGCCAGCCTCGAGCGGGGCTGCATCCTGCCGGCCATCAAGCTGGCCGTGATCGCCGAGCACGACCTCACCGGCCGGCGCCGGGCCCACCGCAAGGCCCGCGCCCGCAAGCGCGACGCGGTCGGGTTCTTCGACGACCTGAAGCCCGGCGACCACGTCGTGCACCACCAGCACGGCGTGGCTCGCTACGCCGGCATGGTGAAGCGAGCCATCGGCGGGGTGGAGCGCGACTACCTGCTGCTCGAGTACAAGGGCGACGACAAGCTCTACGTTCCGTCGGACCAGATCGACGCCGTCCGGCACTACACCGGCGGCGAGTCGCCGGCGCTCAGCCGGCTCGGGGGCGACGGGTGGCAGAAGGCCAAAGCCCGCGTGCGCTCGGTGGTCACCGAGATCGCCCAGGAGCTCGTCGTCCTCTACCAGACCCGCCTGCGGACACCGGGCCACGCCTTCGCACCCGACACGCCGTGGCAGCGCGAGCTCGAGGAGGCGTTCCCGTACCAGGAGACGCCCGACCAGCTCACCGCCATCCACGAGGTGAAGGAGGACATGGAGGCCGAGCACCCCATGGACCGCCTGGTGTGCGGTGACGTCGGGTTCGGCAAGACCGAGGTGGCCATCCGGGCCGCCTTCAAGGCCGTGCAGGACGGCAAGCAGGTGGCGGTGCTCGTGCCGACCACCCTGCTGGCCCAGCAGCACCACCAGACGTTCTCCGATCGCTTCGCCGGCTACCCCGTGCGGGTCGAGGTCCTCTCGCGGTTCCTCACCAACGCCCAGGCCAAGGCGGTGATCGAAGGGGTGCGCTCGGGCGAGGTCGACGTCGTCGTCGGCACCCACCGCCTGCTCTCCGAGGACCTGCAGTTCAAGGAGCTCGGCCTGCTGGTGGTCGACGAGGAGCAGCGCTTCGGCGTGAGCCACAAGGAGCAGATCAAGCACTTGAAGGCGGGCGTCGACGTGCTGACCCTGTCGGCCACGCCGATCCCCCGCACCCTCGAGATGAGCCTCACCGGCATCCGCGACCTCACGTTGCTGAACACCCCGCCGGCCGACCGGATGCCGATCCTCACCTACGTTGGGGAGTACGACGACCGGGCCGTGGCCGAGGCCATCCGCCGGGAGCTGCTCCGCGAAGGCCAGGTGTTCTACGTGCACAACCGGGTGCACGACATCGAGGCCACCGCCGACCACGTCCGGGAGCTCGTGCCCGAGGCCCGCGTGGCCATCGCCCACGGCCAGATGGATGAGGGCACGCTCGAGCAGCTGGTCATCGCCTTCGCCGACGGCGAGTACGACGTGCTCGTCTGCACCACGATCATCGAGTCGGGCATCGACATGCCCACCGTGAACACCCTCGTGGTCGACCGGGCCGACCTGCTCGGCCTCGGGCAGCTCCACCAGCTGCGCGGGCGGGTGGGCCGCTCGGGCCAGCGGGCTTACGCCTACCTCTTCGTGCCGCCGGATCGGGTGCTCACCGAGGAGGCCTACGAGCGGCTACGCACCATCGGTGAGGCCACCGAGCTCGGCTCGGGTTTCAAGATCGCCATGCGCGACCTCGAGATCCGCGGCGCCGGCAACCTGCTCGGCACTGGCCAGTCCGGCCACATCGCGGCGGTCGGCTACGACCTGTACTGCCAGATGGTGAGCGAGGCGGTCGCCGAGCTCAAGGGCGAACCGCTCCGCGAGCCGGCCGAGATCAAGCTCGACGTGCCGCTCGCGGCCAACCTTCCCCGCGACTACGTGGAGAAGGAGGAGCTGCGGCTCGAGGCCTACCGCCGCCTGGCCGCCGTCACGACCCACGACGAGGTCCGGGACATCGAGGCCGAGTGGATCGACCGCTACGGGCCCCTGCCCAAGCCGGCCGAGGCCCTGCTGTCGGTCGCGCACCTGCGGGCCGAAGCGTCCCGGCTCGGCCTCCGCGACGTCACGATCATCCCCGGTTCGGGCTTCACCACCCCGTCGACGGCGCGCTTGGCGCCCGTGGAGCTGAAGACCAGCCAGCAGATCCGGCTCAAGCGCCTCTACCCGAAGGCGGTGTACAAGGAGGCCGACCGGCTGCTGATCCTGCCGATCCCACCCAAGGCCCACCCCGCCGAGACCCTCGTGGCCCAGCTCGCCGAGCTGCTTCCCGAGGACCCTGCACCGTAAGCTCACCCGCCGTGTCCCGACGCCTCTCGCTCCTCCTCGCTCCGCTCGTCGTCCTGGCCCTGAACGCCGGGTGCGCGAGCTCGGTGTCGCCGGCGTTGGAGGTCGGCAGCACGAAGGTCGGCAACGACGACTTCCTCGACGAGGTGGAGGAGTGGGCCGGCAACGAAGGCGCCGTCGACAAGGCCAGCCTCGCCGACCAGCCGGAGGGCTCGCTGCCGCACCAGTTGGTGGCCGCCATCCTCTTCCAGCGGATCGACCTGGAGCTCCACCGGATCGAGTTCGAGCGCCTCGACCTCGAGATCACCGACGAAGCCCGCCAGGCCACCGCCGCCGGTATCGAGTCCCAGGTCCAAGGGGCCCTCGAGGGCTTCTCGGAGTCCTTCGCCGAGTCCTACGTCGACGACGAGGTCCGCCGGGACGCGGTGCGAGCCGCGTTGGCCGAGGACTACCCGGTCTGGCGGGAAGAGGCGCTGCGCACCACGGCGATCGAGGTGAACCCGCGGTACGGCAGCTGGGACGCCGAGCAGGGCATGGTGGTCCCGCCTGAGGGGCCGACCGACCCCGGCGCCGACTCGCCGCTCGAGCTCGGCAGCTGATCCGGTGCCGGCCGACCGGCCCCGTGTGG
>JALYWQ010000327.1 GCA_030852625.1 Actinomycetota bacterium | reverse complement strand
GGCCTGGTCCGCCGCTTCGGCGACTTCGTCGCCGTCGACGGGATCGACCTCGACGTCGCCCCCGGCGAGATCTATGGCTTCCTCGGCCCCAACGGCGCCGGCAAGTCCACGACCGTGCGGATGCTCTGCACCCTCATGGCACCCACCGAGGGGCGGGCCACCGTGGCGGGGCACGACGTGACCACCGAGGCGGAGCGGGTGCGCCTGCGCATCGGCGTCGCCCTCCAGGAGGCGGCCCTCGATCCCAAGCAGACGGGCATCGAGCTCCTCCGGCTCCAGGCCCGGCTCTACGGGCTCAACAAGGCCGAGACCCGCCAGCGGCTCGAGGACCTGCGCTCGCTCGTGGACATCGGTGACGCCTTCGACCAGCCGATCGGCAACTACTCCGGGGGGATGAAGCGCCGCCTCGACCTCGCCGCCGCGCTCGTGCACAACCCCGACGTGCTCTTCCTCGACGAGCCCACCACCGGCCTCGACCCGGTGAGCCGGGCCCGGGTGTGGGACGAGGTGCGGGCCCTCAACGAGCGCTTCGGCACCACGATCTTCCTCACCACCCAGTACCTCGAGGAGGCCGACGAGCTGGCCGATCGGGTGGGCATCATCGCCAACGGGAAGCTGGTGGCCGAGGGCACGCCCGACGAGCTGAAGCGCCAGGTCGGCGACGACCTCGTGGTGCTGCAGCTCGACAGCGACGGCGAGGGCGCGCTGCAGGCCGTTCAGGGGATCGACGGCGTCACATCCGCCGAGCTCCACGGCCGCGAGCTCTCGGTGGCCTGCGCCGACGGCGCCGCGCTCGTGAGCCCGATCACCGTCGCCGTCAGCGGCCTCGGCGTGAAGGTCCGCAGCCTCACCCTCCGGACGCCCACGCTCGACGACGTGTTCCTCGAGCTCACCGGCAACCGCATGGAGACCACCACCGACACCGAGGCCGAGGAGGTCGCAGCATGAGCACCATCACCGTCGACGAGGTGGCGGCCCTCGGCCGTCCCGAGATCCGGGCCCGTCGGGCCGGCTTCGTGGCCGACCTGGTCACCGTGGCCGGCCGGGCCCTCCGCAGCATCCCGCGGGAGGCCGAGACGATCGGACCGGCGCTCTTCATCCCGCTGTTCTTCTTCGTGGTCAACGTCGGCGCACTGCAGGACTTCAGCGAGCAGGGCATCTCGTCGTTCGACTACAAGGCGTTCCAACTGCCGGTGGCGATCATCTTCGCCGTCACCGGCATCTCCCGGGCCACCGTGCTCGTGACCGACATCCAGGACGGCTACTTCGACCGCCTGCTGCTCACGCCGGTACGGCGGTTGCCCCTGCTGCTCGGGCTGATGGTCGCCGACTTCGTGCTCGTGTGCGCCCTGTGCGTGCCGGTGATCGGGCTCGGCTTCGCCACCGGCGTGCGGTTCGAGACCGGGCTGCTCGGTGTGGTCGCCTTCATCCTCATCGCCGGGCTGTGGGGCCTGGTGTTCACGGGCTTCCCCTACGCCATCGCGTTGAAGACGGGGAACCCGGGCGCGGTGGCGTCGAGCTTCCTGCTCTTCTTCCCCTTCGCCTTCCTCACCACATCGACCCTTCCCCGCGAGCAGCTCACGGGATGGCTCGACGTGGTGGCCGGCTACAACCCCGTCACCTACGTGCTCGACGCCCTGCGATCGCTCACCACCCAGGGATGGGAGTGGGGCACGCTCGGCAAGGGCCTGCTCGCCATCGCCATCGTGGGCACCGCGGCGATGTCGATGTGCTTCGCCGCCCTGCGGGGACGGTTGGCCCGAGGCAGCTGACCCAGGGTTCGCTACTCGAGCGGCTCGTCGCCTTCCGTAACGAAGTCGATGAGCCGCTCGACCGCGCCCACGAGCGTGGGGTCGAGGTCGACGTAGGTGCGGACCCGGCCGAGGAGCTGGCGCCAGAACTCCCCGGGCGACGCGGTGACGCCGAGGGCGTCGAGCACCCCGGCCTTCCACGGGATGCCCTTCGGCACGTCGGGCCAGGCGTCGATGCCGGCCACCGCCGGTCGCACCGCCGCCCACACGTCGACGAAGGGGGTGCCGGTGACGAGCACGTGGGGATGGCGGACGGTCTGGGCGGCCCGGGCCTCCTTCGATCCGTCGACGAGGTGATCGAGCAGCACGCCGAGGCGCCGGGTCGGTCCCGGCGCGAAGTCGCGCACGATGGCGGCCAGGTCGTCCATCCCGTCGAGGCGCTCCACGACCACGCCGACCTCCCGCAGGTCGTCGCCCCACACCTTCTCGACGAGCTCGGCGTCGTGGATGCCCTCCACCAGGATCCGGCTCGCTCGGGCGACCCGCGCATCGTGGGCCACGGCCACCGAACCCGACGCGGTGATCGTGGCTGAGCGCGGGGCGGCCGATGCCGCCACCAGGGTGACGATGCGCCCGTCGATCATGAAGGCGCCGGGACCGGGTCGGACCCCGAGCGATCGGCCGTCGCGATCGCGCAGCACGACGCGCACGTCGGCGAAGGACACGATCGACCCCACGATGCCGCTCGCACGGTGCTCCACGACGAGGCCCCGCTGGGCTGGGACGGTGGGGTGGGCCGGGGTGGCCCGGCGGGACCGGTCGAGGTCGATGGGGCCCTCGAGGATGCCGTCAGCCATCGAGGCCCGACCGGTCAGCCATAGAGCTCGGAGCAGTAGCCCTGCACCTCGTTGCGACCGCCGCACGTGGCGCCGTACACCTCGTAGTCGGTGCCCGACGGTGCGCTCAGGTAGAGCGAGTCGCAGGCCGTCATGGCACCGGCGTAGCAGTCGTCCCAGAACCGGTCGAGGTCGGGGTCGTCGCCGTAGGTGTTGGCCGTGGTGTCGGCCAGGCCGTCGCTGACCGCGCGCGACGGGGTCGTGCCGCCGGTGGCGGGGTACAGGTCGGTGCAGTAGCCCTGCGACCGGTTGCGATCGCCGCACGTGTCGCCGAACGCCTCGTACGCGGTGCCGAACCCGCTGTCGCGGTAGAGCCGATCGCACGCCGGCATGTCGCCGCCCTTGCAGGCGTCGTGGAGCTTGTCGAGGGCGGCGTCGTCGCCGTAGCGCTGCGGATCGCCGGGGTTCGGAGCTCCCGTCTGCTCGACGGCCGCCTTGGTGTCCGTGCCGGCTTCGGCCGCCGCGTCGTCCTCGTCCTCGTCGCCGTCCGGTTCGTCGGCGGTCGTGGTGGTCCCGTCCTGCTCGATCCGGTCCCTGGGCCCGCTGGCCTCGCTGTCGTCGTCGTCGCCCGACACCGCAAAGATGATGGCGCCGGCGACCACGGCCACCACCACCAGGGCCAGGAGCACCAGGGGTGCCT
>JALYWQ010000305.1 GCA_030852625.1 Actinomycetota bacterium | reverse complement strand
GTGTGGCTGGGCAGCGCGCTCGGCGGGGCCACGGCGCTGCTGGCCACCATCGGTCTGTTCGCATGACGATGAGCCAGCGGCTGCGCGCGGTCACCCGATCGGAGATGCATTGAGCACGAGTGATCGTTACCTCCGACCCGGGTGGTTCACGAAGCACGTGGCCAACCGGGCCGCCCGCCGGTTGGCTCGTATGGGCGTGGCGCCGAAGGGGCTCCGCCAGCTGGCCGTGCGGGGGAGGACGTCCGGGGAATGGCGGTCCGTCCCCGTCAACCTCCTCGAGCTCGACGGCGCTCGCTACCTCGTCGCGCCGCGCGGGCACACCGAGTGGGTGCGCAACATCCGGGTGGCGGGGGGCGGCGAACTGCGCCTCGGCCGGAAGGTGGAGCCGATCCGGGTGCGCGAGCTGGCCGACGAGGACAAGCCCGCGATCCTGCGGGCCTACCTGGTGGCGTGGAAGGCCGAGGTGAAGATGTTCTTCAGCGGGATCGATGAGCACTCGACCGACGAGCAACTGCTCGAGGTCGCGCCCGGGTTCCCGGTCTTCGAGGTGCTGGCGGGCTGATCGCCGCCAGCACCGAGCCGGCTACTCGGCCAGGCCGACCGGTGCTTCGTCGATGATCTGGTCGAGGTACTCCGAGAGGCCGTAGCCCTTGCGGCCGTCGTCGAGGGTCCACTCGGTCATGCCCTCGGAGATGCGGGTGACGAGCATGTTGCCCTCGGGATCGGGCCGACGGTTGCGCAGCGGGATGAGGCTGAGCACCTTGCCGGTGACCTTCCACTCCTGGTCGCCGGAGCGGAGGACGGCCTTCACCTCCTGGTGGTAGCTGTCCTCGCCCTCCCAGTCGGTGGAGATCTCGAAGTCGTTGCAGAGGTGGAGCTTGCCGTCGGCCCACACGAACCCGCCCCGGGTGCCCTTGCCCTCCCGCTTGGCCACGCGTGAGCCCATGAAGCCGAAGTCGTCGCCGAAGTTGGCCGTGAGCCACCGGTAGTACCAGGGCGCCTGCCAGTAGCGGGGGCCCCACGAATGGTCGCGGAGGCCGAAGCCGTCGATCTCGAACTCCTCGTCGCCGACGCGGATCACGCCCTTGCCGGCCACGAGCTGCTCGTAGTGGCCCTTGGCGAACTCCTCGCCCGGCGCCTCGTGGGGCGTGTCGGGCTCGCCGCCGAACATGTCGGACACCCGGGTGTAGTCGAGGCGCACCTCGCACTCCGAGTAGGGGTTCTCGGTGAATGCCTTCTTGGGATCGACCATCTGCTTCGGGTCGTCGAGCACCACGACCTTGCCGGTGTAGGACACCTTCAGGTGCTCGAACGGCTCGACCACGTCGAACTTGATGCCATCGGCGTCGAAGGCGTCGTTGCTCGAGATCTCGGCTCGCTTGAACATGAACGCCACCCGCCCCCCTGGCAGGTAGATGCACACGGTCATCTCGGCGTGGCCCTCGTTGGCCCGGTTGCCGCAACGGAACCAGCCACCCACCCCGGCCTTCGGGTCGTACACGTTGAAGTACATGCTCTCGTTGAAGTTGGACTCGGGGCCCAGCTCGTGCATGTACTCGTCGATCGGTTCCAGTCGTACTCCCATGACGAGTGACCCTACTTGACCGCACGGTCAAGTTCTGCCGAGGTCAGTCGGTGGAGGCGAGGTCGACCGCCGCACGGAGGTGGTCGACCAGGGCTGGCAGGGGCGTGGCGGCGTTGAGGCCGCTGGTCGACGGGAGCACGTAGACCGGCCGGCCGCCGAGCAGGACGGGCTGCTCGCCGGCGACGGCCCGGGGATCGACGGCGGCCCGCCACCCGGCCAAGCCCACGAACACCACCGCGCCGGGCCGGAGCCACGAGCACAGGCGCTCGAGGCGGGCCATGCCGGCGCGGTACTCGTCGCGGGTGAGGGCGTCGGCTCGGGGGGTGGCCCGCTTCACCACGTCGGACATGCCCACGCCGTGGGCCGTGAGGGCGTGCCACGGGTCGCGGTCGCGGCTCACCAACCCCGCTTCGAGGGCCGCAGGCCAGAACCGGTTGCCGGGGGTGACGTACCCCACGCCGGCGTCGGCGGCGTGCTCGCTCGGGTTGAGCCCGCAGACGAGGAGCCGCAGGCCCGCCCCCACGGTGTCGGGCAGCGACCGGGCTCGACGGACCCGCCAGCCGTCTTCCGGCGCTGAGGGTGCGCGCAGCACGTCGAACCCGGCGCCGACGAGGAGATCGGTCGGTGTGATCGGCCCGGCGGGCGGTGTGAACACCAGCTCGGCCGCTTGGCCGACGATCATCGAGCCGTGCAGCCGCGCCAGGGCCACCGGCAGCTTGCGTCCCCGGGCCCGGACCTCGACGCGGTCGGGCGTCACCAGATGCCGAGCTGCTCGTCCCGGTCGGCCCGCTCGATCACCGGCTCCCACACGGTGCCGCCGCGCTTGCCGGTGCCGCGCACCTGGAGCCGGTCGACCGGGATGGCTCGAGCGGCGCCGTTGGCGTCCCGCACCCCGATGCTGCCGTCCCGCTCCCGCCGCTCGACCCGCGCCTCCTGCCAGGCGCCACCGTCCTTCTTGCGGTAGCGCGCCCGGTCGCCGGGACGCAGGCCCACCTCGAGGAGGGCCGACTCCGTGAGCGCGGCGGGGGTGGGCTCCCGGGTCACGTCACGTCTCGACGGCGGCCCGGATGGCGGCTTCGGCCGAGGCCCGGCGGTCGGCGCCCCACGGTAGGGGCATCAGCACGGGGACGTCGACGCCACCGTCGACGTAGGCCCGCATGGTGGCCGCCACCGTCGCCGCGTCGCCGCGGACGTCGATCTCGTCGGCCATGCGATCCGACACCGCCGCGATGGCGGCGTCGCGGTCGCCGGCGGCCTGGGCCTCGCGGATCGCCGCGATCTCGTCGCCATAGCCGGCCCGCTCGAAGTTGCGGGCATAGCTGTCGACCACGGCGTAGGACCAGATGTCGCGCTTGGCCAGCTCGAGGCCCTCGTGGGGCTCGCACAGCGCGGCGTGGACGTAGGCGTAGACCTCGGCCGAGCCGCCGGCCCGCACCTGCTCCACCGACCACGGGACGTGCGAGGCCGGGAGGTAGTTGAGGAGCACACCGTCGGCCAGCTCCCCGCCGAGGCGGAGCATCTTGGGGTTGAGGGCCGCGAGGATCAGCTTGGGTCGCCGCTCGCCGAGCTTCATGCCGAGGCGGAAGCCCTTCACCGTGTAGAAGTCGCCCGCGAAGTCGACCTTCTCACCCGACAGGCAGAGCCGCAGCAGCGTGAGGTACTCCCGCACCTGTTGGAGGGGACGGTCGCCGTAGGTGGCGCCGTGCCAGCGGCTGGCGACCACCGGCGACGAGATCCCGAACCCGAGGAGGATCTCCCGGTCGGGGTGGAGGGCCTGGAGGGTGGCGGCGCCCATCGCGGTGACCATCGGCGTGCGGAGCTGGAGGGCCAGCACGCCGGTGCCGAGGTCGAGGCCAGGTGCGGCGGATCCGGCGGCGGCGAGCAGCGAGAACGCCTCCGGGCCGGTGGCCTCGGCGGTCCAGAACGATCGGTACCCCACCGACTCGGCCAGGCGGGCCGTCTCCACGGCCGCCTGCGGGCCGAGCCCCATCAGGCTGGCAAAGGTGACCCCGGCTCGTTCCATCCCCATGGAGCCGACCCTACCGGCCGGGTCGGTCGCTCTCGGGCGCCCTCGGGCGTCAGAAGTCGCCCTGGCGCTCGAGGGTGTAGGGCTCGGCCGACCGGTCGTTGCCGATGGGCGACACCCGAGCCGTCATCGTCTGGCCGTCGCCCCGGAAGCAGTCGGGTTCCCGGACCGTCACCGCCGTCGGGACGCCGTCGGCGCTCGTGCCGGTGCCGAGCACGGTGCTGTCCTCGCCGAGCACCTCGAGCCGCATCGCCACGCCCGCCGGCGCGGTGAGGGTGACGGTGACCCGGCCGTCGCAGAACACCTGGAACCCGTCGCCGACCTCGAAGGTGAACACGTCGGTGTCGTCGCGCGGCACGAGGTTGGCCTCGACCACGCCCTCGAGGGGTGCGCCGTCGAGGAGGGCGTCGGGGGCTGCTTCGCAGCCGGTGGCGGACTGCGCGTCGTAGTCGTCGAAGCCCGGGAGGCACTGCTCCCCGTCGGTGTTGGGCGCGGCCGGCTGCCCGCACGGTTGGTAGGCGAGCGGCTCGCACGTGGTGGTGGAGGTGGTGGTGGGCTCGGGGGGCGGGTCGCCCGTCTCCCGGCTGGCCACG
>JALYWQ010000180.1 GCA_030852625.1 Actinomycetota bacterium | reverse complement strand
CCCGGGCCCCAGCCGCGCGGTCCCCGCCAGCCCGGGCCCGGCGGCCCCGGCGGTGCAAGCCACGGCCCGAGCGATCGGGATCTCACCCAGGCCGCCATGGTCGGCGTGGGCTTCCTCGCCCTCGCGCTGGTGCTCTTCAAGATCGGGCCCGCCGCCGCCCTCGTGCTCGTCACCGCGGTGATCGGCCTGGCCGTCGCTGAGCTCTACGGCGTGCTGCGCCAGAGCGGCTACGAGCCGGTGGCCCTGGCCGGGATCACCGGCACCGTCAGCATGGTGATCGCCTCGTACCACTACGGCTACGGGGCCATCCCCACCGTCCTGTTCCTCACCACCGCGGTGTGCATGCTCTGGTACCTGGTCGGTGCCGGCACGGAGACACCGGTGATGAACATCGGGGTCACGCTCCTCGGCGTCTGTTGGGTGGGCGCGTTCGGCTCGTTCGCGGCGTTCATGCTGGCCCTCCAGGACCCCGGCCTCGGCATCCTCCTCGCGGCCATCCTCGGCACCGTGGGCTACGACGTCGGCGGTCTGTTCGTCGGCCGCAACGCCGGTCGCCAACCGCTCTCGGCGGCCAGCCCCAACAAGACCGTGGAGGGCCTCGCCGGCGGGTGCGTCATCGCCTTCGTGCTCGTGGTGCTCCTCGCCGCCGTGGTCGGCCTCGGCCCCATCGAGGGCTTCGGCGACGGCGCCATCGTCGGCCTCACGGTGGCGCTCTTCGCCCCGCTGGGCGACCTCTGCGAGTCGCTCATCAAGCGGGACCTCGGCGTGAAGGACATGGGATCGATCCTCCCCGGCCACGGCGGTCTCCTCGACCGCTTCGACGGCTTGCTGTTCGTCCTCCCCGCCGTCTGGCTCATCGCCACGGTCAAGGACTTCTTCATCGTTTGATTGCTCCGGTCGGGTCAGCGGCGCCTGCGGCGCCGGTGGGCCTCGGCCTCCGCAATTGTGCCGGCGGCGCATTCGCTAGCCGCCGGCACCTCGCGTTGCGTCCTCCGTCGCCGGGGGGTGTCGCTCCGCTCCACGTGCGCTTGATTGACGGGGTCCCAGGCCTCCGCTCCTAGGCTTTCCTCTGTGGCTGTCACCTCTGTTTCCCTTGCTGGGTCCACTGGCTCGATCGGGACGCAGACGCTCGACGTGATCGCAGCTTCGCCGGAGCGGTTCGAGGTGGTGGCGCTGGGCGCGGGGTCTTCCGTCGACGTCCTGGCCGCGCAGGCCCACCAGTGGTCGCCGAAGGTGGTCGCCATCGCTGATGCTTCGCTCGCCTCGGAGCTCGAGGCCGCCGTTCCTCCTGGGACCGAGGTGGTCGCCGGGCCTGACGCGCTGGCGTCGATCGCCGGGGTTGCTGACGTCTGTGTGAACGGCGTGGTGGGCTTCGCCGGGCTGGGGGTCACCCTCGCCAGCCTCGAGGCCGGCAAGCGGCTGGCCCTCGCCAACAAGGAGTCGTTGATCGCCGGCGGGCCGGTCGTGCGCCGGGTGCGTGATGCGTCGTCCGGCGAGCTGGTTCCGGTCGACAGCGAGCACTGCGCCGTGCACCAGTGCCTCCGGGCTCAGCACCCCGAGGCGAAAGCCGGCGGCTGGGTCGACCGGATCGTGCTGACCGCTTCGGGCGGGCCGTTCCGGGGTCGCACCCGCGACGACCTGGCGTCGGTCACCGTGGACGAGGCGCTCGCCCATCCCACGTGGTCGATGGGGCCGAAGATCACCGTCGACTCCTCCACGCTGATGAACAAGGGCCTGGAGGTCATCGAGGCCCACGAGCTGTTCGACGTCGACTACGACCGCATCGAGGTCGTCGTCCACCCGCAGTCGATCGTGCACTCCATGGTGGAGTTCACCGACGGGGCCACCATCGCCCAGCTATCGCTCCCCGACATGCGCCTGCCGATCGCCTACGCCCTCGAGTACCCCAACCGGTCGAGCACGCCGTTCGGTCGCATCGACTGGGCCGAGTTGGGCCGGCTCGAGTTCGAGCCCCCTGACCTCGAGGCCTTCCCGTGCCTCGGGCTGGCCTACGAGGCCGGACGAATGGGTGAAACCGCTCCCGCCTGGCTGAATGCCGCGAACGAGGTGGCCGTGGCCGCCTTCCTGGCCGGGCAGATCCCGTGGATCTCGATCCCTGACGTACTGGAACGGGTCCTGGCCCGGCATGATGGTGCCCGCGCCGACAGCGCACCCACCGTCATCGATGCTGACCGCCGGGCCCGAGAGGTCGCTCACCAGGTCATCGCAGAGAGGTACCCCGCGTGACCGACACCCTGAGCCCCCCGGACGAGGCGCCCGTGCCGGACCCCGCCGAGCCTCGCGGGGAGATCGCGGGTGGGCCCATCCGCCTGGCGCTGGTGATCGCAGCGGTGCTCGGGCTGGGGCTCGCCGCCGGTAAGAGCTGGCTGCTCATCATCCTGGCCCTGTCGGTGATGATCATCCTCCACGAGCTCGGGCACTTCCTCGCCGCCAAGTGGGCCGGGATGAAGGTCACCGAGTTCTTCCTGTTCTTCGGTCCCAAGATCTGGTCCTTCAAGCGGGGCGAGACCGAGTACGGCATCAAGTTGATCCCCGTCGGCGCCTACGTCCGCATCATCGGGATGAACAACCTCGATCCCACCGCGCCCGAGGACGAGCCCCGCACCTATCGGCAGCAGTCCTTCCCGAAGCGGTTGCTCGTGGTGTCGGCCGGCTCCATCGCGCACTTCCTCCAGGCCTTCGTGCTGTTCCTCGTGGCCTTCGCCTGGGTCGGCGTCCCCGGCAGCAGCCAGGCCGCTGAGCGGATCGGGGCGCCCGAGCCCACGTGGTTCATCGGCGAGGTGGTCGAAGGCGGGGCGGCGGCGAAGGCCGGGGTCGAGCCCGGCGACGTCATCACCGCCATCGACGGCCGCGAGATCGACGAGTTCGGCGACATCGGCCCGATGATCGTCGACCGCCCCGGCAAGGAGATCGTCATCACCGTCGAGCGCGACGGCGAGCTCGAGCAGCTCCCGGCCACCGTCGGGCGACGTGACGATCAGCCGTCGAGCGGCTTCCTGGGCGTCGCGGTGGCCTACGAGGGACTCGATGCCGTCACGGCCAGCCCGCTCCGATCGGTGGCCGAGGCGGGTGAGGCCACGGTGCTCACGGTGCGCGACACCGTCAGCGGCCTCAGCAAGTTCTTCACCGGCGGTCTCGGCCGCTACGCCGAGAACGTCATCGACGGCACCTCGGCGCAGGGTCCCACGGTCGCCAGCGGGGGGAGCTCCGGCGGTCGCCAGGTCACCTCGGGCGACGAAGACCGCCTCGTGTCGATCTACGGCGTGGCCCGCCTGGGTGCCGCCAGCAGCGAGCGGGGGATGGGGGAGTTCCTGCTCCTCCTGGCCTTCGTCAACGTGTCGATCGGCGTCCTCAACATGGTCCCCCTGCTGCCCCTCGACGGCGGGCACGCCGCGGTCGCCATCTACGAGCGGATCCGATCCCGCAAGGGGCGGCGGCACATGGCCGACGTCTCCCGCCTGCTGCCCCTCACCTACGCCGTGTTCCTGTTCCTCGTGGTCGTGGGCATGTCGTCGATCTACCTCGACATCGTCGACCCCATCGGCGTCGGGTAGCGGCAGCTGCGGCTGCTCACGCAGCCGGTCGTAGGCTGAAGGCATGCAGGTCGGCGAATCGTCGTATCCCAGGCGGGTCACCCGCCAGGTGATGGTGGGCTCGGTGCCCGTCGGTGGCGGCGCGCCGATCACCGTCCAGTCGATGACGATCACCAAGACGGCCGACGTCGAAGGCACCCTCCAGCAGATCTACGCCCTCGCGGCGGCCGGGGCCGACATCGTGCGCTGCACGTGCAACGAGGTGGAGGCCGCCGAAGGGCTGGCCCGCATCGTGCCCCGCAGCCCGGTGCCGATCGTCGCCGACATCCACCACCAGTACCGGATGGCGCTGGCCGCCCTCGAAGCCGGCGTGCACTGCCTCCGCCTGAACCCCGGCAACATCCGCAAGCCCGAGCACATCAAGATCGTGGCCACCGAGTGCAAGGACCGTGGGATCCCGATCCGCATCGGCGTCAACGGGGGCAGCCTCGACCCGAAGCTCTACGAGAAGTACGGCGGGCGGGTCACCCCCGAGGCCATGGTGGAGTCGGCCGAGCTCGAGCTGGCCTACTTCCGCGAGGTCGGCTTCGAGGACGTGAAGATCTCGGTGAAGGCCTCGTCGGTGCCCCTCATGATCGAGGCCTACCGACTGCTCGCCGACACCGTCGACTTCCCCCTGCACCTCGGCGTCACCGAGGCCGGCCCGCCGCCGGCCGGCGTGATCAAGGCCACCGCCGGTATCTCCACACTCCTCGCCGAGGGCATCGGCGACACCATCCGCTACAGCCTCACTGCCGATCCGGTGGAGGAGGCCCGGGCCGGGCGCCAGCTGCTCGAGGCCATGGGCCTCCGGGAGCGCAAGAACGTCGACCTCATCGCCTGCCCGTCGTGCGGCCGGGCCGAGATCGACGTGATCGCGGTGGCCAAGGAGGCCATGGAGGCCTTCGGCGAGCGGGAGATCCCGTTGCAGGTCGCCGTGATGGGCTGCGTCGTCAACGGTCCCGGCGAGGCGCGCGACGCCGACATCGGGATCGCGGCCGGCAACAAGCGGGGCCACCTGTTCGTGAAGGGCCGCAACGTGGCCGTGGTGCCCGAGGACGAGATGGTGTCCACCCTCGTGGAGTGGGCCGAGTTCATCCACGAGCACGGCACCGAGGCCGCGGTGGCCCGGGTCGACACCGCCAAGGCCGAGCGGGAGGCCGAGAAGGACCGGGCCCAGCTCCTCGCCGAGAAGGGCGACGACGCCAACGCCAGCGAGCAGCGCGTCGACCTCATCCGCAAGACCACCTCCTAGGGCAGGGGCAACCGCTTCCGGGCCCCGGCCGGGCCCTCGGTAGGCTCCCTCGCCTATGGCCAAGGCACCCATCGTCACCCCCCAGGCCGACGACTTCCCCCGCTGGTACCAGGACGTCGTCGCCAAGGCCGAGCTGGCCGACAACGGTCCGGCCCGGGGGACCATGGTGATCCGCCCCTACGGCTACTCGCTCTGGGAGCGGATGCAGGCCGAGGTCGACCTGCGGATCAAGGCCGCCGGGGCCGACAACTGCTACTTCCCGCTGTTCATCCCGCAGAGCTACCTCACCCGCGAGGCCGAGCACGTGGAGGGCTTCAGCCCCGAACTGGCCGTGGTCACCCACGCCGGCGGCAAGGAGCTCGAGGAGCCCCTCGTGGTGCGCCCCACCAGCGAGACGGTGATCGGCGAGTACATGGCCAAGTGGGTGCAGAGCTACCGGGACCTGCCGCTGCTCCTCAACCAGTGGGCCAACGTGGTGCGTTGGGAGCTGCGGCCCCGCGTGTTCCTGCGCACCACCGAGTTCCTCTGGCAGGAGGGCCACACCGCCCACGCCACTGCGGAGGACGCCGCCGCCTACGCCGAGCGGATCCTCGACGAGGTGTACACCGACTTCATGGTGAACGTGCTGGCCCTCCCGGTGATCCCGGGCCGGAAGACGGCGGGGGAGCGCTTCCCCGGGGCGGTGAACACCCTCACCGTCGAGGCCATGATGGGCGACGGGAAGGCCCTGCAGATGGGCACCAGCCACGACCTCGGCCCGAACTTCGCCAAGGTCTTCGACATCTCGTACCTCGACGACCAGGGCAACAAGCAGCTCTGCCACACCACCTCGTGGGGGGTCACCACCCGCATGGTCGGCGGGCTGATCATGGCCCACGGCGACGACGCCGGCCTGGTGGTGCCGCCCCGGTTGGCGCCCATCCAGGTGGTGGTGCTGCTGGTGCGCGACGAGGACGGCGCCGGCGACGCCGCCCAGCAGCTCGTCACCGAGCTCGGTGCCGCCGGGGTGCGGGCTCGCCTCGACGCCGCCGTCGCCACCAGCTTCGGTCGCCGGGCCACCGACTGGGAGCTGAAGGGCGTGCCCGTGCGCATCGAGGTCGGCCCTCGGGACCTGGCCGAGGGCCTCGTGACCATCGTCCGGCGCGACACCGGTGAGAAGCGCACGTCGCCCCTCGCCGAGGTGGAGCACCGGGTGACCAACCTCCTGGCCCAGGTGCAGGACGACCTGCTCGCAGCGGCCACCGAACGGCGGGAAGCCCGCACGGCCACGGTCAACTCCGTTGACGAGGCCCTCGAAGCGGCCAAGACCGGCTTTGCCCGACTGCCGTGGGAGCTCGTGCGCGGGGAGGGCGAAGGCCGCCTGGGCAAGGAGGCCGTCACGGTCCGCTGCCTCAACCGGCCGGACGGCTCGCTCCCGCTCGACGAGGACGAGCCGGGCATCGTGGCCACCGTCGCCCGCTCCTACTAGGGGTCCCGGCGGGCCGCATCGGGCCGCTGACCTGGGCGAACGCGAGGCCGGCTGGTACACTCCCGGCCCTGTTCGATCGTTTCGTGGGTTTGGAACGGCGAGGGCTTCGGCCCTCGCCGTTGCTCTGTCAGCCGGGAGGTCCCGGGAGGAGGAGGTGAGCGTCATGGCGACAGCCGACCGGGTGCAGGAGCTCGTGGCCCCACTGCTCGCGGATGCTGACCTCGACCTGTACGACCTCGAGCTGGCCGGCGGGGTCCTGCGGATCCTCGTGGACCGCGAAGGGGGCGCCGACATCGGCGCCATCGCCAAGCTCACCCGAGCCATCTCCCGTGCCCTCGACGAGCACGACCCCATCCAGGGGAACTACACCCTCGAGGTCAGCTCACCCGGACTGGAGCGACCGCTCCGCACCCCGGCGCACTTCGTCGCCGCCATCGGCGAGTCGGTGAAGGTCAAGACCCACCCGCACGTCGAGGGCGACCGCCGCGTGGAGGGCACCGTCGCATCGGCCGATGACCACGCGGTCACCGTCCGGGCTGCCGACGGCGCCGAGCGGACCATCGCCTACGACGACATCGAACGGGCTCGCACCACCTTCGAGTGGGGCCCCGCCGCCAACGAGAGGAAGAAGGCCAAGGCATGACGAACCTCGACATGGGTGAAGCGCTCGCCGCGCTCGCGCAGGACAAGGGGATCTCGGTCGACACGCTGCTGGCCGCCCTGGCCGACGCCCTCGAGTCGGCCTACAAGCGGATGCCGGGCGCCCACGAGTACGCCTGGGTCACCATCGACCCCGACAGCTTCGACATCCGGGTCTTCGCCCAGGAGCTCGACGAGGACGGCGAGCCCTACGGCCCCGAGCTCGATGCCACCCCCGACGACTTCGGCCGCATCGCCGCCATGACGGCGCGCCAGGTGATGACCCAGCGCATCCGCGAGGCCGAGCGGGAGCTCAAGTACGAGGAGTACGCCGGCCGCGAGGGCGACATCGTCACCGGCATCATCCAGCAGACCGACAGTCGGTACACGCTGCTCGACCTCGGCCGGGTCGAGGCCCTGCTGCCGCAGGCCGAGCAGGTGCCCTACGAGCGACCGACGCCCAACACCCGCCTGAAGGCCTACATCGTCGAGGTGCGCCGCACCTCGAAGGGCCCGCAGATCGTGGTGTCCCGCACCCACCCCGGCCTCATCCTCGAGCTGTTCAAGCTCGAGGTGCCCGAGATCGCCGACGGCGTGGTGGAGCTCAAGGCCTGCGCCCGCGAGCCCGGCCACCGCACCAAGATCGCCGTGTGGTCGAACGACTCCAACGTCGACCCCGTCGGCGCGTGCGTCGGCGCCCGGGGCGCCCGCGTCCGCCAGGTCGTCAACGAGCTCAACGGCGAGAAGATCGACATCGTCCCCTTCTCCGACGATCCCTACGACTTCGTGATGAAGGCCCTCTCGCCCGCCCGGGTGAAGGAGGTCCGCATCGACGTCGAGACCGGCACCGCCACGGTGATCGTCCCCGACTTCCAGCTCTCCCTGGCCATCGGCAAGGAGGGCCAGAACGCCCGCCTGGCCGCCCGGCTCACCGGGTGGCGGGTCGACATCAAGAGCGAGACCCAGCTGGCCGAGGAAGAGGCCTACCAGGGTGAGGAGTGGGCCCAGGGCGAGTGGGTCGTCGACCCCGAGTCGGGCGAGCAGGTCTGGGTGCCCGCTGAGGGAGGCCCGGCCGTGTCCGCCGACGAGTGGGCCGCGGTCGGCACCGACGAGGAGGGTGACGGCGCCGAGGGCGAGGCTGCCGACGCCGACGCCCCGACCGCTGAGGACGCCGGCGACGCTGACGAGGCCGACGATGCCGAGGGTGCCGACGAAGCACAGGATGCACCGGAAACCCCTGAAGCGCCCGAGGACGGATCCGAGGCCGGCGATGCGCCGACAGAAGCACCGGAGGCGGAGTAGCGGCCACGGCCGTACGCACCTGCATCGGGTGCCGGCGCCGGGCGCCGGCCGACGAGCTGGTGCGGCTGGTGGCCGGTCCGGAGGGATCCCTCCTGATCGGCTCTAGCCTGGCTGGCCGAGGGGCGTGGCTCTGCGCCGGGTCCCTCGAATGCCTGCAGTTGGCATCCCGCCGCAACGCCTTCTCGAGGGCGCTGCGGACCACGGTGGCGCCGAATGCGGCGAAGGACCTCGAGGCCCACTTCCAGGGCTGACAGGAACGACATCGCCGTTCGAATCGTCCGATCCACGAGGTTCGTGCGAGGATGGACGGCTCAATCGACT
The DNA here is from genome assembly GCA_030852625.1 of Actinomycetota bacterium. Lineage (GTDB taxonomy): Bacteria > Actinomycetota > Acidimicrobiia > Acidimicrobiales > VFJN01 > VFJN01. Next base: position 340 of record JALYWQ010000180.1, on the reverse strand, counting down.
CCGTCGATTTGATGTCGACGACGACGAGACCCGAAGGGTTGGACCAGAGAACTTGGCCGGCAAGAAGCGCGTACACGAGCTCGCCAAGGAGCTCGGCCTCACCAACAAGGAGACGCTCGACCTCTGCGAGGTGTTGGGCATCGGCGTGAAGACGCACTCCTCGAGCATCGAGGATGCGCAAGCCGACCGCGTCCGCCGCAAGGCTGAGCGCGAGGGTCTCGTCCGAGAGGTCCAGCCCGAAGAGCCCAAGGTCGAGAAGGCCACCAAGAAGGCCGCCGCCCCGAAGGCCGAGGCCCCGGCCAAGGCTCCCGCGGCACCCGCCCCGGCTCCTGCTCCCGAG
>JALYWQ010000300.1 GCA_030852625.1 Actinomycetota bacterium | reverse complement strand
AGCCGCGCTCTGGGCCCATCGCCGGCAGAAGGCGCGCGCCGCCCTCCGACCCGTGCCGGATCCCGATCCGACCGCGCCGCCGCCCACCGACTGGGCCGACGCTCCCGTGGCCACCGATCGGCACCTGGCGGGCCGCAGCAACGGCCACACCGTGGGGGCCCGCTGATGCCGGTCGCCGTGGTCACCGGGGCCAGTGCCGGCGTGGGCCGTGCCACCGCGGTTCGCCTGGCCGAGGAGGGGTACGACGTCGCCCTCCTAGCTCGGGGTGAGGCGGGTCTGAAGGCGGCCGCCGCCGAAGTCGAGGCCACCGGCCAGCGGGCCCTCCCCATCCCCACCGACGTGGCCGACTGGGAGCAGGTCGACGATGCCGCGGCCCGGGTGGAGGTGGAGCTCGGCTTCATCGACGTGTGGGTCAACAACGCCATGACCACGGTGTTCGGCGCGGTGGAGGACGTGAGCGCGGCGGAGATCCGCCGCACCACCGAGGTCACCTACCTCGGCCAGGTGCACGGCACGCTGGCGGCCCTCGAGCGGATGCGGCCCCGCGACCACGGACGGATCGTCAACGTGGGCTCGGCCCTCGCGTTCGTGGGCATCCCGCTCCAGGCCGCCTACTGCGGCGCCAAGTTCGCGGTGCGGGGCTTCACGGAATCGGTGCGGGCCGAGCTGCTCGCCGACGGGAGCGGGGTCACGATCTCCCAGGTGCACCTCCCTGCGCTCAACACGCCGCAGTTCGGCTGGTGCGAGTCGAAGATGGACCACGAAGCGATGCCGGTGCCGCCGATCTACGACGTCGACGTGGCCGCCCGTGCCATCGTCGCCGCGGCGACCGACGGACGTCGCTCCACGATGGTCGGCTCGTGGAACTCGATCCTCGTCACCTTCGCCCAGTTCCTCCCCGGTGTGGTGGCCCACTACGCGGCCCGCACCGCCGTCGACGCCCAGCAGACCGACCAGCCGGAGGACCCGGGCCGCCCGTCCAACCTGTGGTCGCCCGTCGACGACGATCACGACGTGGGCCCCGAGGGACACTTCGACCACACGGGCGGCGTGCGGTCGCCGGCCTTCCTCGCCTCCGTCCCCCGCCTCACGCTCGACATCGGCAAGTCGGTCGTCGACCAACTGATCGAGTCGGCACGGTTGCTGGCCCGCCAGGCCGGGTAGCTCGTCGTCATGAGCAGCGACCGACCGATCACCGAACCCGAGAACAGCACCGTCGACGACTGGTTCGGCCAGAACGCCGCCCGAGACGCCGAGCTCGCCGATGAGATCGTCGAGGAGGAGCCCGATCTCGAAGCCGCCGAGGAGCGGTTCGAGGAGGAGGCCGAGGGCGAGGAGAAGTACAAGGCCGGCCACAAGCGTCCGTCGTAGACGGAGGCGGGCGCACGATGGCCACGACCAGCACGAAGCGCTCGTCGTCGCGGCGTCCCACCCGCAAGGAGCGCCTGCGCCGCTACGACGAGAAGCGCGACTTCGATGTCACCCCGGAGCCCAAGGGGTCGCGGGGGCGGACTCACAAGCCGCCCAAGGGCACCAGCCGCTTCGTGGTCCAACGCCACCGTGCCCGGGCCCTGCACTACGACCTCCGGCTCGAGATGGACGGCGTGCTCGTCAGCTGGGCCGTGCCGAAGGGCCCGACCCTCGATCCGGCGGCCAAGCGCATGGCCGTGCACGTGGAGGATCACCCGCTCGAGTACTTCGACTTCGAGGGCGTCATCCCGAAGGGTGAGTACGGCGCCGGCGACGTCATCGTGTGGGACTGGGGCACGTGGACCCCGGTCGGCACCGACGACCCGAGCCGGTCCGTGGCCGACGGCGAGCTGCACTTCGAGCTCACCGGCGAGAAGCTCCGGGGCCGGTTCGCCATCATCCGCCGCGGCCGCGGCGGCGACCGGGAGCAGTGGCTGCTCATCCACAAGCGGGACGACCACGCCGTCGACGGCTGGGATGCCGAGGACCACCTGGTCTCGGTGCGCACCGGGCGGACGAACGACGAGGTGGCCGACAAGCCGAACGACCGGTGGACGCGCGACCGGCCCACCACTGCGGCGTGGGCTCGCCGCCTCGACGTGGACCCCGTCTCCCGCGCCGAGCTCCGAGCGCTCGATGCCATGCGCAAGGACGGGCCGTGGGAGGTGGCCGGGGTGGAGGTGCGGCTCACCAACCTCGACAAGCCGCTGTTCCCCGCTCGACGGGGCGGGCCACCGATCACCAAGCGGGACCTCATCCGTCACGCCGCCACCGTCGGCCCGGCCATGATCCCCTACCTGGCCGGTCGCCCGGTCAACCCGCACCGCTTCCCCGACGGCGTCGAAGGGAAGAGCTTCTGGCACAAGGCGGTGCCCGACTACGCGCCCGACTGGATCACCCGCTTCCGCTACGAGGACGCCGGCGAGGGCGAGACCGAGTGGTACGCCGTCGTCGACAGCATCCCCACCCTCGTGTGGATGGCCAACCACGGCGCCATCGAGCTGCACCCGTGGACGTCGCGAGTGGACGACGTGCACGAGCCCACCTGGGCCCTGATCGACGTCGATCCCGGCACCGACACGTCGTGGTCCGAGACCAAGGACCTGGCCTGCCTCTACCGCACCGCGCTCGAGCACCTGGGCGTGGAGGGCGGCCCGAAGGTCACCGGCAAGCGAGGCCTCCAGATCTGGGTGCCCATCCGCAGCGGCTACACCTTCGACGACACCCGGGCCTGGGTGGAGCAGGTGTCCCGTGCCATCGGCAAGACGGTGCCCGACCTCGTGAGCTGGTCGTGGCGCAAGGCCGAGCGGGGTGGGCTGGCCCGGCTCGACTACACGCAGAACGCCATCAACAAGACCCTCGTCGCCCCGTTCAGCACCCGGCCCTCCGCCGGCGCCCCGGTGTCGGTGCCGATCACGTGGGACGAGCTCGACGATCCCCACCTCCGTCCCGACCGCTGGACCATCAAGACCATCGGCAAGCGGCTCGCCGAAGCCGGCGATCCGCTGCGGCCGCTCATCGGCCTCCAGCAGACCCTCCCGGAGCTGTAGGTCGTGCCGTCGTCCCCCACCATCGACGATCTGCTGCTGCTCGAGGCTGCCGTGACGCTGACCCCTCGCCGGATCAACGTGTCGATCGGCCGGGTGTTCGAGCACGTGCACGGCCGGCCGCCGGGCCCGGACGACCTCGTCGACCTCCGCCTCGCGGTGCTCCGCCTCGAGCGCGACGGGCTGCTCCGGTCGGACCGTGACCTGAACGTGGAACCGACCCCGGACGGGCAGGTGGCCGCCGAGCTGCTCCGGACCCGGCGCAACGCCGGCTTCAACTGACCGGGCCGCCTCGGGGCGGGTTCGCTGTGCGAGGATCCCGCCATGGGCGATCCGAACCCCCGCACCTATGTCGTCACCGGCTCCGCCTCCGGCATCGGCGCCGCCACCGCTGAGCTCCTCGCTTCGCGCGGGCACCGCGTGCTCGACGTCGACCGCCACGGCGCGTCGATCACCGCCGACCTCGCCACCGAATCGGGTCGGGCCGACATGGTCGCCGCCGTCACCGCCGCCAGCGGCGGTGCGATCGACGCCATCGTCGCCAACGCCGGGGTCAGCGAGCCCGACGAGCTCTGCATCCGCGTCAACTACTTCGGGGCCGTCGCCACCCTCGAGGGCCTGCGCCCCCTCCTCGCCGGGTCGAGCGCACCGCGAGCCGTGGCCACTGCGTCGTCGTCGGTGATGAACGTGCACGAGCCGGCCCTCGTCGACGCCTGCCTGGCCGGCGACGAGGCTGCTGCGCTCGCGGCGGGCGCCGGCACCGGCTACCTGGCCTACCCGTCGAGCAAGCGAGCCCTCGCCCGTTGGATCCGCCGAACAGCCCCCACCGCCGACTGGGCCGGCGCCGGCATCGGCCTGAACGCGGTGGCGCCCGGGGTTGTGCAGACGGCCATGACCGCTGGCCTGCTCGCCGACGAGACGATGCGCCCGATCGTCGACCAGGCCGTGCCGATGCCCTACGGCGGCTACGCCGAGCCGGGCCACATCGCGCAGCTGATCGCCTTCCTGGCGTCGCCCGAATCGGCCCGCATCACGGGCCAGGTGATCTTCATCGACGCCGGCGCCGACACGGTCCTACGAGGCGACGACATCTTCGGCCCCCCCGTCTGACCGTCGGTTAGTCCTGCCGTTCTCCCCGGATTGCGCCGGGCGGCAGGTCAAGGGCGCAACGATGCGGCGGCGGGGTCGCCGGCTCGAGTCGTCCGTAGCGGTGACGACACCCGTTCGAACCTGCGGGTCCTGGTACCCCGAAACCGGCACCAGCACCCTCTGGTTGCCCAACCCCCGCGAACCTGCGGGTGTACGTCCCTCGAAGCCGGCACCAGGACCCTCAGGTTGCGAGTTCGGCCAACCCGACGAGCGCAACCGCTACGTAACGCTCGACAAGGGGACCCCGCCGCCGCCTCGTTCGCGCCCTTGACCTTCCGCCGGACCCCGGCGTGCTTTCTGGCGGCTATGGACTGACCGTTGGTCAGTCGACCAGGGCCTGGTACACGCCGGCCGAGAGGTGGCGGCGAAGCGGGTAGGTGTTCGACGGGAGGAGCTGCGTCATGAACACGACCGCCAGCTCCTCGGCCGGGTCGACCCAGAAGGCCGTGCTCGCGGCGCCGCCCCAGGCGAAGGTGCCGGGTGAGCCGAGCGACTGGTTGGCGGCCGCATCGACGAGCACGGAGAAGCCGAGGCCGAAGCCCGTTCCCTCCATGGCGACCTCGGCGAAGGTGGTCTGGCCCATCTCGTTGAGGGTCTGGCCGCCGGGCAGGTGATTCATCGTCATGTAGGCGAGGGTGCGAGGCGAGAGCAGGCGGACCCCGTCGAGCTGGCCTCCGCCGAGGAGGAAGTGGCAGAAGCGCAGGTAGTCGTCGGCCGTGCTCACGAGCCCGCCCCCACCGTTGAGCATGGCGGGAGGCTGGGTCATCGACCGGGCGCTGCCGAGCTTGTTCATGCCCTTGCCCGGCGCGAACACGTAGAGGGGGCAGCAGCGGTCGAGGTCGGCTTCGGGGGCGTGGAACCCGGTGTCGCGCATCCCGAGGGGCTCGAGGATGCGGGTGCGGACGAACTCGTCGAGCGGCAGCCCGCTCATCTTCTCGACCAGGGCGCCGCACACGTCGGTGGACATCGAGTAGTTCCACCGGGTGCCGGGCTCGAACTGGAGGGGTTGGGCCGCCAGGCGGCGCATGGCCTCGGCCAAGTCGTAGTCGGGCGAGTTGAAGTTGCCGAGGTCGGCCCGTCGGTACAGCTCGTCGACCGGGTGGGCGTACTGGAAGCCGTAGGTGAAGCCGGCCGTGTGGGTGAGCACGTGGTGCACGGTGAGGGGCTTCTCCAGCGGGACCGTCTCGGGCGCATCGGCGGTGCCACCCGTCCACACCTGCAGGTCGGCGAACTCGGGCAGCCAGCGCGACACCGGGTTCTCGAGCAGGAAGGCACCCTCCTCGAACAGCATCATGAGCGCCACCGAGGTGATCGGCTTGGTCATCGAGTAGATGCGGTAGATCGTGTCGGGGGCCACCGGCTGCTGGTGCTCGACGTCGGCGAAGCCGTAGACGTCGCGGTGGGCGAGCTGGCCCCGCCGGCTCACGAGGGTCTGCACCCCGGGGAGCTTCCCGTCGTCGACGTAGCGGTGCAGCACGGCGTCGAGCCGAGCCAACCGTTCCGGCGCGAACCCAAGGTCCTCAGCGATCCCCATCGCCGGATGTTGCCACGACCCCACCCACGGCACCGGCGTTCTGGCGCGCCAGCGTGCCCAGACGTGTGTGCGCTGGGCTGTCAGTTCGGCGCGTGACCGTTGACAGGTGACCAAATGGTCACGTATGTTCCTCGGGTGATCGACGATCCGGAGCTGCACAGCGTGTTCAAGGCGCTGGCCGATCCGAGCCGCCGGTTCCTGCTCGACCTCCTCTTCGAGCGCGACGGCCGCACGCTGTCGGAGCTGGAGGCCGAGCTCGACATGACCAGGTTCGGCGTCATGAAGCACCTGAAGGTGCTCGAGGAGGCCGACCTCGTCGTCACCCGCCGGGACGGCCGGGAGAAGTTGCACTTCCTCAACCCCGTGCCGATCCGGCTGATCCACGACCGGTGGATCGACAAGTACACGGAGCGCAACGTGACCGCGCTCCTCCGCCTGAAGGACCAACTGGAGAACCCCTCATGACCACCCCGCCCACCGCCGCGGCCACCCAGGTGTACCGCGTCTACATCAAGACCACCCCCGAGCAGCTGTGGACCGCCATCACCGACCCCGAGTGGACGAACCGCTACGGCTACACCGGCTTCACGCACTACGACCTGCGGCCCGGCGGCGCCCTCCGCGTCGTGCCCAACGACGAGTTCAAGGCCCAGCACCTGCAGTTCGCCGGCACGCCTTGCCCCGATCCGGTGATCGACGGCGAGGTGCTCGAGGCCGACCCGCCCAAGAAGCTCGTCACCACGTGGCGGATGCTCATGGACCCGTCCATCGCCGCCGAACCGGCGTCCACGATGACCTACGAGATCCAGGAGCTCGACGGCTTCTGCCGCCTCACCCTCACCCACGAGCTGCCCGACTCCCCCCTCACCGCCACCCTCGTGGCCGGCGTCTACGAGGACGAGGGCAACGGCGGAGGCGGCGGGCACGCCTGGGTGCTCAGCGACCTCAAGTCGCTCCTCGAGACCGGCTCGATCCTGGCCGGCTGACCCCCGCGACGTCTGTGT
>JALYWQ010000291.1 GCA_030852625.1 Actinomycetota bacterium | reverse complement strand
GCCTCGCGCCGCGCGGGTCCCTGGCGCGCATCGCCACCGGCCGCGACGCCGCCGACACCGCCCTCGTCACGACCATCGATGGCCACGCCGAGCTGATCGAGTCGACCGTGCTCGCCACGGTGAACGGCGAGCTGCCGGGCGACGACCACATCGACGCCGTGCCGCTGGGCTAGCGAACTCGAACCGAAAGGCGTCCAGCGACGCCGATGGCTACCCGCCTGTCCGGCCCGCGAGCTGGCACCCTGGGGACATGGACCTGCTGCACGCCCTGCGCACCAACGCCGCCGTCCGCGAGTTCGCCGACGAGCCGATCACCGACGAGGTGCTGGGGAAGCTCCTCGACACGGCCCGCTTCGCGCCGAGCGGCGGGAATCGGCAGCCGTGGCGGGTGGCGGTGATCCGAGATGCCGCGCTCCGGCGGTCGCTGGCCGACCTGTGCTCGCCCGTGTGGTCGGAGTACGTGGCCATGGGCTCCACCGGCCACACCCCGTTCAACGTGGTCGACGCTCCCGATGAGGTGCCCGACCTCGGCCCGCAGGCCAACCCCCTCCTCGATCGGGTGGAGCAGGTGCCGGCCGTGTTGGTGGTGGCGGCCGACCTCGCACTGGTCGCCATGATGGACAAGGACCTCGACCGGGTGCCGCTCACCGGCGGCGCCAGCGTCTACCCCTTCGTGTACTCGCTGCTCCTCGCCGCTCGCGACGCGGGGCTGGGCGGAGTCATGACGACGTTCCTCGCCCGGGCCGAACGGGAGGCCAGCGGTCTGCTCGGCCTCCCCGACTCGTGGGCCGTCGCATCCATGGTGTTCCTCGGACGACCGAAGGGCGACCCGCCGACCAAGCTCACCCGCAAGCCCGTCGTCAGCTTCACCACCGTCGACCGCTTCGACGGCCCCGCCTTCGCCTGATTCGTCGGACTACGCGCGGGTGCCGCGGCGGCGGGCCTCGGGGATCCACGCGGGTGGGCGGCGCTCGGCGAAGGAGCGGAACCCCTCGAGCTTCTCCTCCTCGGAGGCCGCCGCGGCGACGGCGTCGAGGTCGAGCCCCACGAGGTAGCGGTTGGCCTGCGCCTTGTAGACGGCGCGGGCGGTTGGCGCGCCCTGCAGCACCTGGTCGACGACGGCTTCGGTGCGGGCCCGGAGCTCCTCGCGGGGGACCACCTCCGACACCAGGCCCCAGTCGAGGGCCCGGTCGGCGCCGAAGCGCTGGGCGGTGAGCATCAGGTACTTGGCCCGCTCGAGGCCGACGTAGGCCGGGAGCATGGCCGGCATCCACGGGTCGGGCACGCCGCGGAGGAGCTCCGGCACCCAGAAGGTGGCCTCCTCGGCGGCGATGGTGATGTCGGCCGACAGGGAGATGATGAACCCGCCGCCGAGGCACAAGCCGTTCACGGCCGCGATCACGGTGGTGCGGGCACCGGTGATGCGCTCGAAGGGGAGGATCTCCCGCTCGATGTCGATGGCCACCTCGTCGTCAGGCACGTCGCGCAGCGAGCCGTCGGCGTTGGGGACGTAGCCCATGCCCGGCCAGGCGTCGGGGTCCTCGAACAGCACGTCGGCGGTCATGCCGCCGCCGATGCAGAAGAGGTCGTCGACGCCGGTGATCACGACCACGCCGACCTCGTCGTCCTCGTCGGCGTGGGCCATGGCCCGGCCGACGCCCCGGTACATCTCGAGCGACATGGCGTTCTTCACCGCCGGTCGGTCGATGGTGAGCCACCCGGCCCCGTCGACCACCTCCCACCGGAGGTGCTCCGACCCGAAGGCGGTCACGTGAGACCCACGCAGACGTTCTTGGTGGCGATGAACTCCCGCAGGCCGTCGAGACCACCCTCCCGGCCGAAGCCGCTCTGCTTCACGCCGCCGAACGGCGTGGGCGGGCTCACCAGGGGCTTGGTGTTGATGGCGACGAACCCCGCCTCGAGCGCGGCGGCCACGCGGTGGGCCCGGCCGAGGTCGCGGGTCTGCACGTAGGCGGCCAGCCCGTAGCGGGAGTCGTTGGCCAGGGCGACCGCGTCGGCCTCGTCGGTGAAGCGGGTGATGGCGAGCACCGGACCGAAGATCTCCTCCTGTGCGATGGCGCTGCGGTTGTCGACGTCGACGAACAGGGTCGGCTCGATGAAGTAGCCGCCGGCCAGGTCACCGCCCATGCGGTGCCCGCCGGCGGCC